>CALLJF010000043.1 GCA_938091495.1 uncultured Nitrososphaerales archaeon
AGCATGGATAGTAATCATAAAAGCCATCGATCCTATTTTAAGATACTGAATGGTTCTCTCTTGAACCAAGACATCCCTTCGAGTCCTAAGAGGAAAAGATCTGACCATCAAGTCAAAATGATGCTAATTTAACACCGCCGATTCGCACATAATCATCTTATTAATTTCGTAATGTTCAATAATAAGATAATTAAACTAATCACCGACCTTGACTTTAAGCAAAATTTCAGCAAGAAAAAAGGCTTTAGTCCTAGATTCGACAGCCTTTTATGCTGGAATACCCTTCACAAGCGTATCTAAGTACTATACAACTCCATTAGTTATTAGTGAAGTCTCACATACTAAGACACTGAGCATGGCCATCTCAGCCCTTACAGAGAGCAATAGACTTTTGATAATCGAACCCTTGCATAATTCGATAGAAGAAGTAAGGAGAATGGCCAGCAAAAGTGGCGATCTTCAAAAGCTATCAGATGCTGATATTTCGATCATGGCCCTTGGCATACAGTTGAAGAAAAATGGTTACTATGTCACAATAGTATCTGATGATTATTCTATTCAGAACTTGGTCAAGTTTTCTGGGTTAAGATTTTCTCCCGTAATGACAAGAGGCATTTCAAGGACCATAAGTTGGTTATTGTACTGTAGTGGTTGTGGTAAGGTCTTTTATGATAGCACTGCTGTAATTTGCGATGTTTGTGGCACGAGATTGAAGAGGAAAATGAGGAGAAATGACTGAATCAGGGATTTATGATAAAGAAAAGATAGAGATAGTATCTGTAATAAGTGATTTACTATTTAATTTACCCAAAGATGCTGGCGCTGTCATGATATTCATTGGAGTTGTAAGAGAGGTTGGAAAAGGTGATAAAAAAGTCAGAAGGCTGGAGATAGAGTCTTACGATGAGCATGCAAATTCAGCCATAAAAAAGATCAGTGATGAGATTAGAAATAAATATGAATTATCCTTAGCAAGAATTTACCACTTTAAGGGTTCGTTTAATGTTGGAGAACCGTTAGTCTTAGTTATTGTAGTTGGTAAGAGTAGAAAGCAAGCTTTTCCTGCTTTACAAGAGGCTATTGAGAGATACAAAAAAGAACCTGCTATGTGGAAGAAGGAAGTCTATATTGATGGAAGTTGGGCATGGATAAGCGATTGATTCTATATCGCTATCTTTTTAGATTTTACTCTCCATTCTATAGGTGATAGTGATGCTAATTGGTGTTCATGTATCTATAGCAGGTTCAATAGACAAGGCCGTGGATAGAGCAAAAGAACTGGATTGCACAACCTTTCAGATATTCACCAGAAATCCTAGAGGATGGAAGTTCTCTCCATTAAAGCAAGAAGACATTGATGCTTTTGTTAAAAAGTTGAAAGCTTATGAATTCAAACTAACAGCGGCTCACATGCCCTATTTACCAAATGTATCATCCCCTTCAGATGAAACTTATGAAAAATCTTTGGAAGTATTAAAGGCAGAACTTTCAAGATGTGGTCAATTGAAAATAAACTATCTTGTTACTCATCTAGGGAGTCATCTTGGCAAAGGTCTGGAAATAGGTCTAAAAAGGGTTATAGATGCTTGTAATGAGGCTCTTTCTAGCGTCGATAATAATGTGATGCTATTGCTTGAGATCACTTCTGGAACAAAGAACAGCGTTGGTTATGAATTTGAACAGATAGGATTCATTATTGATAAGATAGAGCAAAAGGATAGAGTTGGGGTTTGCTTTGATACATGCCATGCCTTTGCAGCAGGCTATGACTTGAGAAATGAAAAAGCGGTAAATGAAACCTTTAGACTCTTCGATAAAATTATAGGTCTTTCTAAACTAAAAGCTATTCACTTAAACGACTCTAAGGGCAAACTGGGCTCCCATTTAGATAGACATGAGCACATAGGATTGGGCTTTATTGGAGAAGATGGATTTAGAGCAATACTCAACTATAAAGCGGTTGGAGAATTACCCTTAATACTGGAGACTCCAGTAGATAGCAAAAGAGACTGGGTAGGAAATCTCAAGAAAATAAGGGAATTGGCAGGAATCTGATTATAAATTATCCATAAGCCCTATCTGTATATGATGAAGAACTATTCAATTTCTGAAAATTCTAGGAAAGAACTTTGGTACTCTCTTTTTATAATCTATATATTCTTGCCCGAATCTCTGAACCAGTTCCTTCTCTTCCAAAGGTATTATTATAAGATAAGTGATAATAAAGTCCAAAAGTGTTAAAATCATTAAGCTTAGGATGCCTGTCAACAAAAAGAATCCGAGCCAAAGTGATGTGTGAGCCAAGTATGTAGGATGCCTAACTATAGAAAAGAGACTTGAAGTGATCAAACTGCCTTTTTCATTATCTGGGCGAACAACGTTGTATCCTATCAATGCTTTTATTCCAAGAAGTTTTGCCGTCCATGCATGAATTATCAAGCCAATCATTATGAGAATAAAACCTAAGAAGACTACGATTATATGGAAATCTACTGTAATTTGTAATAGAAAGTCTTGGCTTAAAAGAATCAAATAAGCTACAGGCAACCAAAAGGCGAACAAAACAAGGTATGTAAGAATGCCCATCTTTCTCCATAAATTAGGCAAAAGAGGAAGTAAAACAAGCGCAATGGTTACTATAGGCCACATCATCCAAACCATAAGGGCTAACTCTTTAAACATAATTACACATCTTCTTCAAAATTCACGTTCGTGAGATTTTTAACTACACTTTATTTAATTCGCCCAAATAAGAATAGATTCCCATCTTAAGAACCTTCAAAGGAAGTAAAGCACACTTAAGCCTCACTGGACTTATCTCTATACCTAAAGCATCAAGTATGTCCTTTTTATCCATCTTCAATAACTCATCTATCTTCTTTCCCTTTATCATCTCTGTCAATAATGAGGCAGAGGCTTGGCTTATTGCACAACCCTTACCATTAAACTTGACTTCTTTAACTCTGCCTTTGTTCAGTTTTACCTGAATCTCTATTATATCTCCACAGATCGGATTTGTATCCTGTGCCTTTATGTCAGGATTCTCTATTTTACCATAGTTCATAGGATGGCGATAAAGATCGATGATCATCTCAGCATACATATCGCTCATAGCTTGAACACCTTCCTAGCCTTCTCTAAAGCCTTTACTAAATAGTCTATCTCCCATTCTGTGTTATATATATAAAAACTTGCCCTTGCTGTACCAACCACTCCCAATCTTTCAACCAAAGGCTGAGCACAATGGTGACCAGCCCTTATGGCTATCCCTTCACCATCTAATATTGATGCTATATCGTGAGGATGCATATCTCCTAGGTTAAAGGATATGACTCCGCCTCTTAATTCTACATTTTTAGGACCATAGATGCTGATTCCTTTAATTTTCATCATTTTATCTAAGGCGTATTTGGTCAATTGTTTCTCATGCTCTCTTACGTTTTTCATGCCTATATTACTCAGATAATCAACAGCCGCTCCTAATCCTATAGCTCCTGCAACATTGGATGTTCCTGCTTCAAACTTCCATGGTAGTTCATCCCAGCTCGCCTCTCTAAGATGAACTTCTCTTATCATATCTCCACCACTAAGAAATGGATTCATCTCTTCAAGCAATTCTCTCTTACCATACAATACTCCAATCCCAGTCGGTCCTAGCATCTTATGACCTGAGAATGCTAGAAAGTCACAATCCATTTCACGAACATCTACTGGCATATGTGGTACTGATTGGGCTGCATCTACTAATACTAATGCACCATTTTTATGAGCATAATTTACCATCTCTTTAACTGGGTTTATAGTACCCAATACATTTGAAACATGAACCAAGCCCATGAACTTTATCTCTTCATTCATAAACTTTTCAAAATCATCCATTTTCAAAAGCCCTTCATCATTTATATCGATGAATTCTAAATGAGCTTTCTTCTCTTTAGCAAGAAGCTGCCATGGTATAATATTGCTATGATGCTCCAACAAGGTTAGAAGAATCTTATCTCCTTCTCTTATGTTTGCTCTGCCCCAGCTATAGGCAACAAGGTTTATAGCTTCTGTAGTATTTCTGACGAAGATCACCTCTTCAGGTTTTGCATTGATAAATTTGGCTACCTTTTCCCTAGCTCCTTCGTAAGCGTCTGTAGCCTTCTCTCCAAGTTCGTATATGACTCTGTGAATTGTAGCGTTGTATATCTGATAATAATCGTTCATTGCATCGACGACTTGGTTAGGTCTTTGAGATGTGGCTGCATTGTCCAAATATACACAAGGCATCCCTCTGATCTTCTGGTTAAATATAGGAAAGTCCTTCCTGATCTTTTCTACATCTATTGGTTTTCTTGACACTTCCTTCATCTTTCTATCCTATCTCTAATGATATTCTGGAACTTTAACCTTAAATCGTTAACGGGCATCAGTTGAATTATAGGTTCAAAGAAGCCTTGAACTATCAGCTTTTCAGCATCTATTCTTTTAAGACCACGGCTCATCAGATAGAAAAGTTGATCGTTATCTACTTGGCTAACAGCTATCCCATGCCCAGCCTTAACCTCATTGTTCTCTATCTCTAAGCTAGGTACTGCATATGAATGGGCTCTATCGCTCAAGATTAATACTCTTTCAGATAGATTTGCATCTGATTGAGTAGCCTCTCTACCGATCTTTATCCTTCCTCTATAAACTGAAGTCGAATCTTCTTTTAGCCCACCTTTTACCATGGTTTGACTATTCGTATTCTTGGCTTCATGAAGAGCGTTTGTGTTAATATCTAAGTGCTGATCTCCTCTACCAAAGAATAGAACGTAATTCTCAGATCTTGTATTAGAACCTTTTAAAAGAACGTCCAAATCGGTTCTACTTAATTTACCTCCAAAGGACCCTATTATGCTATTTATTGTGCTATCATCGTCCAATAACGATCTTCTTATAGAGAAGTTGTAGACTTTGCTGCCCCAATCTTGAATCGTAAAGAAATTCATCCTAGCTCCTTTCTTTAAGTATACTTCAACAACCTCTGTGTGTAGGGCTTGAGCTTGATATTTTGATCCGTAATCCTCAAAATATGTTATAGAGCTATTAGGCTCAGCTATTATCAATGTATGGTTGAAGAAGGCTTTGCCAGATGTGGCATGAAAAGAGCTTTGTAAGGGAAGACTTAATTCAACATTCTCAGGCACATAAAGGAAAGCTCCGCCATCCCATAAAGCTCCATGAAGAGCTATGAACTTATTTTCAGATGAAGGAACCAACTTCATGAAGTATTCTTTGACCAAATTAGGATACTCCATCAATGCTATTTTTAGAGAAGTGAAGATGACTCCTTTATCCCTCAAATCATCTCTTAATGTGATATTGACGGTCTTTGAGTTCTTTTGCATCAAAAAGCCAGACCTTGCCCTTTTTTCTTGAGATTCTTTTGAAGGAGCCTTTAACTCTTCAAATTCAATAGATGAGATGAATTTGGATAGATTTAGTTCGCTAAAATATTGGCTTGTGTACTTCCACTCTTCTGCATAACGCAACTTTGATCTTTCTTCAAGATAACGCCACTGTGGCATAGGTAAACTCTTAAAGGTTTTCCAAGCCTCGATCCTCTTCTCCCTCATCCATTCTGGCTCTTTTCCTAGTCTTGATTTTTCTTCAACTAGGTTTATCGATAGGCTCATTTTTATCACTTGATTTTATGAAAGTTATCTGAGTATTATCAGCCTACTCCTCCTGGCAATTTAGAGATTTCTAACTCTATAAGACGGTTCAACTCTACAGCGTACTCGAAAGGTAATTTCTTCATGATGGGCTCGATGAAACCTCTCACAATAAGGGCTTTTGCCTCTTCCTCATTAAGACCACGAGTCATAAGGTAGAACAAATGGTCCTCATCTATCTTTCCAGCAAAGGCTTCATGGGATGCCAAAACTTCTCTTGTTTCATATATTTCATTGTAAGGAATTGTATAGGATTTAGATAACGGGTCCATCAATAATGCATCGCATCTTACGTTCACCTTCGACCCTATCGCTCCTTTATTTAGCTTGACAAGCCCTCTATAGCCCATCACACCACCATTTGCACAGATGCTCTTTGCAATCACTTTGGCTGAAGCGTAGGGCGCACTTATTATGATTCTTGAACCACCTTCTTTATGTTGACCATTGCCAGCAAAACCTATTGTGAGATGCTCTGCCCTTGCTCCTCTGCCTCTTAATATACTGCCAGGATATAGCATTGTTACCTTGCTTCCCATAGTACCGCTTATCCACTCCACTACACCATTTTCATCAACTAGTGATCTTTTCGTGTTAAGGTTGTAGATGCTCTTACTCCAGTTTTGAATAGAAGTGTATCTGACTCTTGCGTTCTTTTTGACGAATATTTCTACAACTCCACTATGTAAAGATGATCTACTATACCTTGGTGCAGAGCATCCTTCAATATAGTTTACTTCGCTTCCTTCCTCAGCTATTATAATTGTATGCTCGAACTGCCCTTCTGCTTCTTGAGCCATTACAAAGTAAATCTGTAAAGGAACAGGCACTTTGACACCAGGTGGAACGTATATGAAGCTACCACCGCTCCAAACAGCGCCATGAAGGGCAGCGAACTTGTTATCAGACGGAGGAACCAACTTCATGAAGTATTCTTTGACCAATTCAGGATACTCTTTCACTGCAGTATCGGTATCCGTGAAGATCACTCCCATATCTTTGAGTTCTTTCTTTAACTTGCTATAGACAACTTCTGACTCATACATAGCACCAGAACCACCAAGGAACCTTCTTTCGTACTCTGGTATTCCTAGCCTATCAAAGGTCTCTCTTATGTCCTCTGGCAACTCTTCCCAACTCGCAGCCTTTCTATCTTCTGGCTTTATGTAAAAAGTAATTCTATTGAAATCTAATTCGCTAAGGTCTGGACCCCATGTTGGCATGGGTTTACTTTTGAAGATTTCAAAGGATTTTAGTCTTCTTTTGAGCATCCAGTCAGGCTCATTCTTCTCTGATGATATTTCTCTAATAGTTCTTTCCGTAAGACCTGGCTCAGTCTTGAATACATATCTTACTGGAACCTTAGCTTCGTACTTTGACTCATCTATTATCATCTTATCTGATGCCATTTAAATCACCTTATAGAAAGCTCCTTCTCGACCCAGTCGTATCCCTTCTCCTCAAGCTCTAAAGCCAGCTCTTCTTTTCCTGACTTGACTATTCTACCATCTAACAGTATGTGAACGTAATTGGGTCTTAAATATCTCAACACTCTTTGATAATGAGTTATGAACAATATTCCCATATCAGGACCCATCAGTGTATTGATTCCTTTGGCAACTGTCTTCAAAGCGTCTATATCCAAACCTGAGTCTGTCTCATCCAGTATAGCTATCTTTGGTCTAAGTATAGCCATCTGTAAAATTTCACACTTCTTCTTTTCACCGCCAGAAAAGCCTTCATTTAAATAGCGATTGGCAAAGGATTCATCCATCTTCAAGAGTTTTAACTTCTCCTTCAAAATTTCCCTAAATTTAAAGATGGAAACTACCTCGCCACTCATATCTTTTGGTTTATAAGCCTGCATCGCATTATTATACGCTATTCTAAGAAAGTTAGCTAAGCTTACTCCAGGAATCTCAAGAGGATACTGAAAAGCCAAGAAAAGTCCTTTCCTTGCCCTCTCATCTGGAGTGAGCTTGAGAATACTCTCACCATTAAGTAATATATCTCCCTTCTCTACCTTGTACCTTGGATGACCCATTATAGTATAAGATAAAGTGCTCTTGCCAGAAGCATTGGGTCCCATAAGGGCGTGAATCTCGCCTTGTCTAACTCTTAAGTCAAAACCCTTCAGAACTTCTTTTCCTTCAACGCTTACATGTAAATCCTTAATCTGTAACTCTACCATTATCTCTAGATTTTTATTGGTTTCCCATCTAATTAAAGTTTAATTAGAAATCGATGGTGAAGCGATCATTAGAATCTGATGATTTTAGCTTAAATTCAAATCAGTTAGATTATGTCTCTCATCGTTCCAATCAAAGAGGGCAATCAGCCATAGGTTACACAAAGATGTACAGGCACATTGGTTTTGTAACTACATTTAGAACATTGATAAACCGGACAGTCCACGAATTTGTTATAACCATAATACTCTAGGGTTCCTTTGCTCCCACAAGATGAGCAAACCATTTCCTTAAGAACTCTAGGGAAGGCCATACAAGATAAAAAGAGTTAGAACATTAGAAAATACTTTGTGGAATTCTGCACGCTATCACTATTCTAGCCATGAACTGATACTTTACACATAGAGTTATGAATTATAAGACCGAGAATATATTCAAGATTCCATGACAAGCACAGGCAGTACCGATGGCTACGCTGTAAGGCCTTTCAATCTGATCAATATATGATAAAAATGACGTAAGCTCTTCTCCTATAAAACATCCTACATTACGCTGAAGTTTATGGCTAGGAATAATCTTTGACGCTTTAACCTTACCCCAAGTAGCGTGCTCTAATACTTTATACATAGGACCTGCTTTTGGCTTGCCAGTGGTTGGGCAGAATTCTAGTGGTTGATCACAAGGAATCTTACAAAGGCTCCCTTTTGGCATATAGCTTGCTATTATAGTTCCTGAATCCTCATCAAAATGATTGATCATGCTCTTTGGAATATCATCTAACACTTCTCTTACCAATTCTGATTCAACTTTTATCTTAAAGCCCTTGTCTTCAAGCCGTCTCATAACCAGTTTTCCTGTCAAATTGCCAGGTATTGCAGGGACTATGTAATCTGGTGTTACTTTTTTCAAAAAATCTGTTAAAAATTTCACTGCATCACAGATAAAAAATTTAGCGCTATTAGCTTTAACATCCATGGCTTTATCCAAATCTATTCCTTTTATTATTTCATCTGCAAACTCGCTAGCTTTGCAATTGGCGAATCCATCAAGTAGTATAATTTTAGCAAGGGATTCTTTTGCAGAGATCAAAGCCTCTGTACCGAAGTATCCACCACCAGCTATTATGATCAGTTTATCCTTAAGAGCGTTTGGCATCATCAAACAATTTTAATCTCCAATAGTTAATAAGTTATTCTAATCACGCCAGAATCAGCAATAGCTTGTATTTTTGATAGAAACGACTTTTATTTTTGTTCAGGATTAGATATTTCTTTTTTATATTCAGAGAGTTTGATAACAGATTTTAGCCCTGGTTTAACTTCCTCTATTGGTTTTACCTCTATTTATATTAAAAAATTATATACAATATAAAACTAATTAACCAATATTATAGAAGTCAGGATATAAAAATTCTAATCTACATCAGACCGGGGAATTCTTAACCCTTTAACTATAAATTCTTCATAAAGATCAATGGCTTGCTCTCTATCATTAGCTCCTTCGATTATCATAGTTCCGCTCTTCAATGCACTTACTGTTATCTCATCATAATCAAAGGTAATGCCAAGATTCGCCTTAACTCTTACATTCAGCATTTTGTCTTTTATCATATGATAAAGATCATCCATGCTCAAACCTAGGTTTCTTTTTGGGTTTATTACATAAGTCCTTTTTCCATTTCTACCACAGATTTCCTCTATCAACTTCCTCTTCACTTTTAGTTTGGGATTTGGACCACAGACTTGGCAGTTCTCTCTTCTTGATATCTTTATTATCTCAAAAGAGAAATCTCTCAAATCACAGTATAGCAAAGTGTTTAGAAGATGAGGTCTTTTGCCCAAAATTATCCTTATTGCTTCAGAAACTTCTAAACTAGATATTATGCTGGGAAGTGATGGATGAACTCCTACGACTCCACAAGTAGGCAAAATATCATTCGTTAAGCCTCCGCTAAAGCATTCAAGACAAGGAGTCTTTCCTGGGATTATCGTTGATATATTACCATAGGCTTCTATGGCTGCTCCAAAAACATAGGGTACTTTATGCTTAACACAAGCCCAGTTCAAAGCGTATCTTGGCTCTATGGCATCTAAGCCATCAACAACAACATCCATGCCTTTTATCATCTCTTCAGAATTGTCAGAATTCAACGATGTGGGAATTGGGTCTATCTTTACGCTAGGATTTAATTGGCTTAGTTTCTTTGCAGCAATTTCTACTTTAGGATAGTAGAGAGAATTTACATCGTAAAGAGTTTGTCTGTGAAGGTTTGAACGCTTCACAACATCTCTATCTATTATGCGCAAGTATCCAATACCCATACCAACTAACTGGAGGGCAGCAGGGCTACCAAGACCTCCTAACCCAACAAGGCAGACTTTAGCACTTAAGAGTTTTAATTGTCCTTCATAGCCTATGTCACTAAGGACTATCTGTCTAGAATAGATTTCTTGCTCATCTTTAGATAGCTCTTTAATTGCCATTGCTTTTCATCTATTACCCTAAATAATTAATATTTAATAGAATTCTAGCCCTTAAAACTTTCTTATTCAATATGCCTTTGCCAGATAGACTACACGACTAGCTTCTTTACCACACCAAAAGCATTTTTCTGAAGGAGTTTCTTTAATGTCTATTCTTCTGCCTCTAACTTCTAATCCTTCTGTTTCAGCCTTTATCTCGTCTGCACATTCCTTTCTTCCACAGAAAGAGGCTCTTACGATCTTTGCTCTTTCTCTCTTTTCCATCAATTCTTCTTTACTGTTTATTGATATCATGGAAGAGTTAAAGGTATCCCATGCTCTTTTCTCAAGTTCTTTAAGAATTAGGCTCTTAAGGTTCAAGATATTATCAATAACATCTTCATCCTTGACTTTATTCCTAGATCTTAAATCTCGCCTAAAGATCGTAACAAAACCTTTTTTGACTTCTTCATCCCCTATTTCGATTCTTATCGGTACTCCCAGCATCTCCCACTTGTAGTACTTTTCTCCAGGTCTTTTGTCAGAATCATCCAAAATTGTTCTAAATCCTGCTTTCGATAGATTTTGAGTTATAATCCTTGATTTCTCCATTATTACATCTTCCTTACCAGCTTTAAGTATTGGAATAACGATTATTTGAAAAGGAGCAACATCAAAGGGCAATACTAAACCATACTCATCTCCATGAATACTTATTATAGCTGCAACTATCCTTGATACTCCTGGTCCATAGCAAGTCTGATGAACATTTTTCCTGGTTCCATCTTTATCAGTAAATTTTATGTCAAATACATTAGCATTGGAGAAGTTTTGACCTAAGTAATGAGTCGTAGCCACTTGTAAAACTCTACCATCAGGCAAGAGAGTATCGAAGGCATAAGAATCTACAGCACCATAGAATCTATCGTAAGGCTCCCTCTCCGTCATCAAAAAGGGTAAACCGAATTCATGGAAAGCCTTTTTTGTAATTTCTAAATCCTCCTTTACCTGATTTCTTGCACTTTCCTCATCAATGAATGCACAGTGAGCCTCTATCCAGAGGAACTCTCGCCCCCTAAGAAGAGGTCTTGTAGCCTTCGTCTCGTGCCTGTAAACAGAAACTGATTGAAATATCTTCATGGGTAAATCCTTGTAGCTTCTTATCCATAAAGCGAACATAGGGTAAATCGCAGTTTCAGAAGTGGGGCGAAGTATCAATTCCTCCTCAAGCTCTTCACCGCCAGCTTCATTTATCTTGAATACTTCTCTCTCAAAGCCCTTTATATGTTCGCTTTCCTTTCTAAAGCTAGAGATTGGTATCACAATAGGAAATAAAGCAGGTTTATGACCCTTCTCTATGAGAAGATTTTCTATAATTTCATAGACTCTCTTGACTATGAACATTATATTAGGTCTGTAAACTATGAAGCCTTTTACATTATAGCGAATATCTACTAACTCAGCTCTTTGCAATACGTCATCTAACCATTCGCTGAAATTCTCGTTCTTTTTCTTGAGGGGAGCTTCAGCAACCATCTTGACCATCATGCCAAAGATAAATGAGAATATTAACCTTAGTTCTTTATAATCATCAGATTTAAATCCTCACATATTGATTATAGAAAGGAGATTTAATGAAGATATTCGCTGACTTTCATATTCACAGTTATCTGAGCAGAGCAACTAGCCAAAATATGAATTTAGACGAATTGAGCAGAAACGCAAAGATTAAGGGATTGAACTTACTGGGAACTGGAGACTTTACCCATCCTACTTGGATGAGAGAATTGAAAGAAAAATTAAAACCTATTGATAATAGTGGTTTGTTCACTTACAATGGCATATACTGGATGATAACAGTAGAAGTTAGTACGGTTTATGAGAAAAAAGGCAAAGCAAGAAAGATACACCATGTTATTCATGTTCCTAGCTTCGATATCGCAGATCAGATTATAGATTCATTATCGAAGAGAGGAGACTTATCTTCAGATGGTAGACCAATATTCAATAATCTATCATCGTCAGAGCTTGTTGAAATACTGATGAGCATATACAAGGATGCTCTGATAATACCTTCTCATGCTTGGACTACTTGGTGGAGCTTGTTTGGGGCTTTCTCTGGGTTCGATTCTATAGAGGAATGCTATGAAGATATGACTAAGCACATATATGCAATAGAAACTGGTCTAAGTAGTGACCCTCCCATGAATTGGAGGCTAAGTAAACTTGATGAATTTTGTTTGATGAGCAACTCGGATGCCCATAGCCCTTGGATTTGGAGATTGGGTAGAGAGTTCAATGCATTCGATCTTAAGAAACCATCATATTTTGAGATATTAGATGCTGTAAAGAAGAAGGATAAGAAGAGATTCATATTTACAGTCGAGGTACCGCCAGAGTATGGAAAGTATCACTATACAGGCCATAGAAACTGTAATGTATCTTTACATCCTAGAGATGCCATAAAACTCGACAATAAATGCCCAAAATGTGGCAGGAAGTTGACCATAGGAGTATTACAAAGAGTTGAGGAACTGGCAGACAGGCCAGAAGGTTTCATGCCAAAGAACGCTATACCATACAAATCACTACTACCATTATACGAGATAATATCTCATGTTATGGAGATAGATCAACTCTACTCAAAAAAGGTCATGGAAGAGCAGGATAAACTGATAGCAAATTTTGGGAATGAATTGAATGTATTGCTCAATGCCAAAAAGAGCGAGTTGTTAAAGGTAACCAGTGCAAAGATTGCAGATGCAATAATAAAAACTAGAGAGGGGAGGGTAGAATTCATAGCAGGATACGATGGAGTGTATGGAAAGCCCGTCTTCGATACGTATGAATACGAAAGCATCGAAAAAAGAGAACTGCATACACAAAAAGAAGCGAAGAGTCTAGACGATTTCATATGATATAAATTCACTCTTAATGCAATTTACCTAAATACATCCCATACTCCATAAGACTGTAAATTGCCCTTGCAGCCCTCTCAGGCATAGAGTAGGAAGGTATGCCACTCTTCTCGAACCTAACTCTAAATTCCTCTGCCATCTCTGTTCCACCCATTACACAGGCAACGACAGGCTTTTTCTGCTCCATCGATACATCAGCCACTTTCTCTATTACATCATCTAGGATAGAGGGAGTTTGAGGTAATGTTATGACTAGCACGCCATCTATATCTTTATCATCGAGCAGTATCCTAAGAGCCTTAACATACATATCACTGGTAGCAAGTGCTGTAAGGTCTACTGGGTTCGAGTTTGCCATTATAGGAAGCAATTCACCTTTTTTCTTCAAATCTTCAAATCTGTTTATTATATCATCAGAAAGTTTAACAACTGAAAGTCCAGACTCTTCACAGGTATCTGCAGCCACAATTCCAGGACCTCCACCATTTGTGAGTATTGCAACTTTTTTGCCATGAGCTGGTGGTTGTAAGTTCAAGGCTCTACCCATATCGAAGAGTTCTTCTAAGTTCATCGCCCTTACTATTCCACTTTGCTTAAAGACTGCACCATAAATCTGATCTACACCGCTCAATGCACCAGTATGAGAAGCAGCAGCCCTTGCTCCAGCACTAGTCTTTCCTGCTTTCAATGCAACTATAGGCTTAAGAGTTGAGACTTTTTTCGAAGCTTCGAAGAACCCTCTCCCATTGCCTATACCCTCTATGTATAGTAAGTTTACTTTTGTCTTCTTATCCTCAGAAAAATAGAGTAAGAGTTCATGCTCAGCCACATCACACCTATTCCCAAGACTTATGAAGCATCTCACTCCAATGCCATGACCAGCCATATAGTCTAACGCTGCAGCCCCAAAAGCACCACTCTGACTTATCAATACAATGGAACCTGGAAAGGGTCTTGGAGTTGCTACAACTTCCCTACCACTTGATAATCTTTTAACTTCAGGCAAAAAGAGAGTATCCATACCTGAGTAGGGGTCATAAACTCCTAAGCAGTTTGGACCTATTATTCTTATTCCCGATCTTAATCCTATTCTCTTAACTTCTTCCTCAAGCTTCACATTACCAACTTCACTGAACCCAGAGGATATTATTATCGCTGCTTTAACGCCTATCTCTGCAGCTTCTTCCATAACACTAGGAACTATTTGTGCTGGAATCGCGATTATGATAGTTTCTACGCTTTTCCCAATGCTCCTCAAAGATGGGTAGCACTTTACTCCTAGAACTTCAGCGTACTTTGGATTCACTGGATAAATTTCTCCATCGAATATCCATTTCTCCTTGTTCATCAGAAGGTTATGTAAAACTACGTAGCCAACCTTCGTTATGATTGGAGAAGCGCCTATAACAGCTACTGACGATGGTTCGAAAAAGGGTCTTATCTGCTCTAGATTAGTCAAACTTTCTCCTCGTTTAGGTTTAGAGGATTCTCTTTATAAGTCTGATTTACCCTTTACAGATTTCTTCACAAAATTTGATAAATAGAATTTATTAGTGTTTTTCAATCAAGGTTTGGTGAATCTGCTGGGACCTTTTGATCCAAAGCAATGAACTTCTCCTTTTACTCTCCTAATGAAGGATTCACAAGCAAAGCAATCTAGGAAAGGTACTTCCTCTTTCACCACAGGGCACTGGACAGATTCATGCTTCATTCTATTCATCATCTTACCACTCATAACTCCTTTTAAGCTAAATGTAACTTCTTTTGGTACGTTGAAAGCCTTCTCCCTTTGCAAGACTTGGACGAAATACTTTGGTTGCCTCTCCATCTCATCGCCATATTAAATATCAATTTTTAAGATATAAAGCAAATAGTTAACTAAATCTGGGCTTAAATTTATACAGTTTTGACTATCTTAAAAACTTAAATAATCAAATCAAAAATCATAAAGAACAAACTAATTAAAGCCTTGATCTATATTGCCTATTGTGCAGATA
>CALLJF010000044.1 GCA_938091495.1 uncultured Nitrososphaerales archaeon
GAGTACTCTCTACAAGGAGCACAGACCCCTCTTGGATGGGATGTTCACCGATGGTATGGTCCCAGCTGAATACATCAAAGAGCACCACCCTCTATGGTATGAAGAAGTCAAGAAGAAAGAATGAAGGCTGTGAAGAATTCCCCACCTTTTTTGATTTAAGGTGATAAGAATAAGCAACGTTCAAGATGCTATAGTATATAATTCAAGGATTTTTGGGCATGTATATAGCGAAAAAGGCACACCTCTAGGAAGCGCCAAAGTAATATGTAACGAGAAAAAGACCTTAACTCTCTTTGATGGCTTCTATGAATTCAAGAACGTTGAACCAGGAACATACACAATCATAGCGAGTCTAAAAGGCTTCAAAAGCGATAGCAGGACAGTCACTGTTCAAAAAGATGATATGATAACTCTTGATTTTCGATTGTCTGAAGCGACAGGGACTGCAAAGATCTATGGTACTGTTTATGATGCAAGTACGAAAAAACCTATAACGTCAGGCGGTACTATAATCCTAGTATTGCCCATTACAAATAAGTATGCTCTTTTGGATAAAAACGGTCGCTATGAATTCAAAGATTTGGCAAAAGACAGCTACGATTTATGGGCATCTATACCAGGATATGAAGATGAAAAAGCAACAATAACTTTGGCTGAAGGCGAGGAAAAGATCCAAGACTTCTTCTGTAGACCTATTATAAACATAGAACCTCCTTGGGGATAATTAGATTCTTTTTAATCCAGCGTTATTTGCCATAATATCCAAATCTATTGTGATAATATCCTCAAAACCTTTTGGGATAGGTCTTTTCAACTTATCCTCATCTATAACCTTTAGATAATGTTTACACTTTTCACAAAAATCCACTCGAAACTCCGGATAACCTTCTGGGGACAAAAACCTCAAAGTCGCAGGGTCTACATTCCCACAATTGACACAAAGAAAGATATCCGCAAGATACTCGGCTCCACATAATGGGCATATCAGATAACGTTTGCGAGCCTTTAGCCTTGCTGTTGTAGGTCTTCTACCACAGATAGGGCATAAAGCTTGCCACCACTTCTCAAGGAAAGAAGCATCAACCTTTTTTGCTATCTCCTCAAGGCAAGGTTGAATTAAAGCGCTTGCGATGAATAGGATTAATACTGGATTAGTCCCAAGCCTTTTACCATGGTTCTCAAAATATTCTACATCTCCTCTTAAGGCTGCACCTGCAGTATCGAGTATGCTTATTCGCTCACTAACCAATTCGTCTAGGAATCTCTTTAACAGATCCTCTTCCACACCTTTTTCAATAAGTGCTTTTACTATTCGTTTGCATGTATTGATTAAGGCTCTAGAATCGAATATAGATGGATTCAGAAACTTGGCTATAGGCTGGTTTGATTTGTGAACCTTTTTCTGTAAATCTTCGATAAGAGATTTATCCTCCCAACTTAAACTAGTTCCTTTTTTTGGATCGTTTCTTATCTCCTCTTGAGCCTGTAGGATCATTATATGTAATTCTAGAGGGTTGCGCAAATCAGGGTAATCTATAACGATTTTATCGATCAATCTTTTTTGGTCGTCTATTGATAAATTTTTCATTCACTTCAACCTAAACTTACTTTGAAGCCTCTTGAATAGTAAATAAGCTTAATGGTAGAATTGACTTTAATCGCTATAATCTTAGCGAAGGAGGATACGCTCTTTTATGCATAGACTTATTATGACGCCTTTGAACTTCTTGAATTATCTCTAAAGGAACTTTCAATTTGGATGCTATCTCCTTATCTCTCATCTTCAGGTCAAACATAGCATAAAGGATCAGGTCTAGAGTGTCGTAATCCACTGGAATCTCATCAGTAGCCCTTTGTCCTTTCCAAAGTCGAGGCGAAGAAGGTTTATTGACTATGTTTTCTGGTAAACCTAAGCACTTGCCCAACTGCCTAACCTGAGTCTTATACAGATGGGCTATAGGCAAAAAGTCAACCCCTCCATCTCCATACTTTGTGAAGTATCCTATCAAAGCCTCGCTCCTATCCCCTGTACCAACCACTAGGTAATCTAAAGAATTGGCGAAGAAGTAATCGATGATCATTCTTATTCTTGCCCTTAAGTTAGCTATAGGTATTCTGTCCTTGTTCTCTAAAGGAATAGAATCTAGAAACGTCTTTACTACAGCATCTATATGTATAATGTATGTCTTTATGCCTAACTTTGAAGCAAGGTTCTTAGCGTCCTTAACATCAGATGCCGGGGTAATTCCAGGATCAGGCATCAATAAGCCTAGAACTCTATCAGACCCTAAAGCTTTTACACAAAGAGTAGCTACTAAAGAGCTGTCTATGCCTCCACTTAGACCTACTATTACTCCCTTAGCATTAGCCTCTTTTACCATCTTCTTAATGAACTCAAGAATCTCGTTCTCAGTCTTCTGGCAATCGATCCTTAAGACCTCTTTAGATAAACTCTCAGTTTCTTTCATATTCGAGTCTCCCTTATCAAGAAACCATGATTATCTAGTAAAGAAGCATTATTAAAACATCACTTGGTATTAACTCTTGAGATGAGCTTTATATCTTGGCGATACTAAAACAAAATTGATTGACCATAAAGATAACGCCTATAGCATCAGAGACATTAGGAGTTAGATCTATGGCCACATTTGTAGAAACTCGTGATATAAAGCTTCTAATGGATGCTGGAGTATCCCTAGGTCCTAGATTTGGCCTTGTTCCACACCCTATTGAGTATAAAGCCCTTAAAGAAGTTCGTAACTCTCTAGAAAGATTTGCCATCAAAGCAGATGCAATAACCATTTCCCATTATCATTTTGACCATTATACGGCTACTTGGAATAACATAGAAGCGAAGTGGACTTGGAGTAGCTACGATGTAGCCAAGAAGATATATGGTGGGAAGGTTGTTCTTGCAAAGGATTATCAAGATTACATAAATGCCAGCCAAAGGAGAAGAGGCTGGATCTTCAGCAAGATTGCAGATGAATTTGTGAGAGATATAAAATACGTTGACTCTTCTACAATTGAATTCGGTGAAACTCTCATCAGCTTCAGTCAACCCCTTCCTCACGGAGAGGATGATACTAGCCTAGGATTTGTACTCTCTCTCCAAATAAAGCATGGCGATGAAGACTTACTCTACTGTCCAGACTTCCAAGGTCCTATGTCCGATAAAGCTCTTGATTACATTTTGGAAATAAGTCCAACCAAATTGATCATAGGAGGCCCCCCTCTTTATCTGTCGGAATACAAAGTCCCAGCACGTTCTATAGAAAAGGGATTCGAAAATCTGGCGAAAATAATTTCAAAAGTACCTCTTACAATAATCGACCATCATTTAATGAGAGACAAGAAAGCTCTTGAGAGGCTACAAGGTCTAAAGGAAATAGCGTCTCAGCATGGTAATAGCATCCTTACATTTGCAGAGTATCTGGGCAAACAAAACAAGCTCTTAGAAGCTATTCGTCCTCAGTTATATGATGAATCTCCCCCTGATCGCGATTTTCAGAATTGGATGAAGCTGAGTCCGGTCCGCCAACGCTCTGTCCTCCCTCCTATATAACTTCCTGAGCTTGTTCTTTCACCTCTCCAATGCTTCCCACCAAACTTTCGACATACTCTTTCGTTAAAACTCTAGATATTATCAAATTTACCAGAGAGTTGGCTGAAGCCTCCCCTGTGACTCTACCTATCTGCCCCTTTATCTGCCTCCACTTAAGCCTTGTATTCCCGCTCTTAGATACATAAATTATTCCAAGAATGCCATTTGCATTGATGAACGTTATGTCACGAATCTTCTTCAAAGTGACCTTATCCACCGCTTCTACATATATCGATCCATGATTTCCTTCTTTCTCAGGGAATACTTCAGGGTCTCTAAGATAGCTTTCTGGGATGAAAGATTTACACGTACTGTTGATCAAGAACCTACGAAACTTTTCAAGAGTAGTATTTGTATCGATTTGAGCCAAACACTTCTGTCCCTACCTTTAATCTCAGGCCTTGATAGATCAAAATTTTGATATAAATATTGCTTAGGTAGAAGACCTCTGTTAGTCAGAGCTATGAAGAGTATCCTTTAGAATTTTTCTAGAACAGCATATATTATAAGCTTTAAATAATAATAGATGTCAGATACCTTGATGACTAGGAGGAAGGTTATAGCACTAATCGTAATCATGATAATGTCCCTAGTCACGTTACCAATCGGTCAAAGTCAGATCATTGATAAAGGCAGGTACAGTATAGAAGATGTGGATGGGTGGAAGAAAATAATAACTGAGACAATCACTGTAGCAGTTCCATCCGATTCTACTATTCCTATGTTCATATGGTGGTATAACAACGATAGCAGCATTTTGTATGTAGCAAAATATGAGGGGCTGGCGGAAGCTTGGTTATTCACATCAGAACAATTCAGCCATGCTAAGCTTTTCGCAGATAGTAAGGGTTTTACATATGAATTCATAGTGCGTGCCAACTCACATGGTTGGATAGAGACTTCAGGGTTTGTTCTGAAGAAGATTAATGAAGCATCAAATATCTTGCATCCTTTCTTCTTCTCCTTCTCCCAAGGAAAATGGGAGTTAACACCAATCGAAGAAATCAAGGCTGAGGACGGTACATTAGTAGGCCTTGCCTTCGCCTTCATTCTTATTGATTCTAAAAACCCGAGTTTTGAATTCGCAGAGGATAATATCATTATAAGAAACAAGTTATTCTTTGATCCAGTTATGATGCAAGTTGAAAAGAACGGGGTAATATTATCGAAGGCGGAGTTGAAATCCGACATAATAATCTCTAATTGGAAATGGAACTATGACGCCTTTTTCGATACGCTCGGAGAGCTTTTCTACGAGCTCCCAGAAATAGTGCCTAGACTGGTTCTAAGCTCCACATTAAACGTTCGTAGTGTAAATGGAAGGGATGTAATCGATGTAATGAATGAAGAGAGAAGTGGTATTACAAGTGTAAGTGGCCAGACGAGTCTTGAAGTCAGGATCAAAGTTGGAGATAGAACCATAGTGGTAGGCAGAACAGATGAAGAAGGCAAGATAGTTACAATGAACGGTCTTCCAAAGTTAGAGATGCTGACAGGAGGAAGAACCATATCTGGTTTCTTCAGTTTCAATCCTAGCGCTGCAGTGGTTTATAAAGGTCAAAGCAATACGAAGTTTGTCGATGTAGAGGGAGTCTTTTGGGCTGCAAGGAGCTTGAGGACATTCATCGTCTATCCTTACTTTGGTGACGGTGCATTAATGCATGATCCTTCAGTAGGTATATCTTCTCCAGAATTAGAATCAGAGACTCCTAAATACATATTCAAGTCGCCCATAGCAAGCATGGACATCGTTCCTCCACCACAAACTATCGTTCCAATAGAAATAGTGCCGTTCTTTGAATTGGCAGTTGGTGCGATAATATTCGTCATGATTGTTGCTGCCGTGATCATTATTAACAAGAAGGCTAAGATAGAAGTGTTGGACAGTTTAGATTATAGCTGATTATTCTCAAGCGATATATGGCATGCTCGACCTATCGAAATCTTTGACTATTTCTAAGTAAGGAGTCTTGCTTCTCTTTTCGGTAGCTTCTAATATCCGTGGCAAGATGGTTGAAAGTCCTTTCTTTAAAAACTCAGTTGTTTTATGACCCTCTCCAAAAGAATCCATTGTAATCTTGTAAGCAATCATTCTAACATCTGCTTCCTCAGCATAACCTAGCGCATGCAAATACTCATGGAGCAGTATAACATAAATGAGAGGGTTAGCATCTTTTCTCAACTCATCTGAAGTCTTCAAAGCATCAAGCACGAATCGGTTCATTATTATTGCGTTTGAGCCGATCTGATGCATCGCTCCGATGTATGGTGGAAGGTCTAATATGTATAGAGTCAAGCCTGCCCTTCTCTGACCTATCGATCTATCTGTTGTTTCCTTTACGAGCTCGAATATATCGCCAATATTTTCACAAAGTTCAAGTTTCTCAGATGGTGCCAAGACCTTAGTCTTATCCCTCATCGTAAATGAATCCATAATCGTGTCTGACTCGCCTCTTTGATAACTCGCTATCTCTTCCTTTTTATCCATAGTATTTTTATCAATAAGATTGATATAAACACGTTGGTTCACAAAAAGTCTCTATAACTTCTTCCTCACCACTTCGCCTCTTGGATCCAATTCCTCGAATATAATGGCTTGAAATTTGTAAATCTTGACATTTGGAGAAAGCCAAGCATCTGGGGGAGCCCCAGCTTTCATGCAGGTATTTGAGAGAAACTCTTCAGCATCCCACTTATACTCTACCGGGACTTGAGGTAGGAGCAAACCACTACCCCAAACCCATCTGAAGATTAGACCGTCTTCACCTATCTTCACTTTGGATGGATACTCCCTCGGAGTTTTCACAATTATGAGCTCTGGAGGGGTTAGAACGCTGACTTCGATCCGTACTTCATCTAACTCGTCCACTGAAAGAGGTTCAAATCT
Organism: uncultured Nitrososphaerales archaeon; assembly: GCA_938091495.1. Lineage (GTDB taxonomy): Archaea > Thermoproteota > Nitrososphaeria > Nitrososphaerales > JACAEJ01 > JAVZMU01. The sequence continues at coordinate 6,492 of CALLJF010000044.1, forward strand.
AGGGTCTTCAACAGCCGCCGCGATTCCTGAGTCGATGACAGCCTCTATTAAGGGCTTATCTGGGTATGGATATCCTATACATCCTCTAAGATGCTTTTCACCATATTCTTGTTTGTTTATCGTAACGAATACTCCACATCTTTCATAGAATTTTTCTGGCAAATCTCTAGACGGGTTAATCCTTTTTTGATCTTTAATATAATTCTCAATGGCATCTCTAGCTATTTTCACCAAGAGCTTCCCTTCTTCATCACTTATGTCCAAAATCATCACTAAGTCTAAAAAATACGCCTTAATTTAAACTTGTTATAATCTTTGTCTAACTCTTTCTGAAAGTTTCCTTAATCTTGACCAATGGCTCCCTATCCAATAGACCTTGCCACATCTCATACAGGAATAGAAATGGTCATGCTTTTCTAATATACTCTCTGGAACATTTTTCAGCCTACTCTTATTAACTTCTTCTATATCTCCATTGCATAAAGGACACCTTGAATTTTTTGGATTAAGTTCGAGTTTTAATCCAAAGTTTCTGAATACAGCCACGATTCTATCTTCATCCTCCTCTTCTGACAATAATATGGACTTCAACTCATTCAGTAGGGCTTTATTATGAAGGGCTTTGTCAGAAGTTAAGATGATTCTATCTTCGTTCTTAGCAATGGCTAAGATACTTTCATCTAAGATTTCAGCATCATAAAGAACATCGAATCCGTAGATTCTTAGCTTTCTTGCTAAGCTTCCAAGCATGCCATCAACGACAAATCTTACCATGTATGACCTTTCCTACTCCCGCTGGTGAGACTATTTCTCCATTTAAAAAGATCTCTTTACCTCTGATGAATGTAGCATAAACGCCAGCTTTTACAACCATGCCATTGAAGGGGGAGAATTTAGCTTTTGAGAAGAAGTTTTCCTGATCAATTCTCTTTTCACCCTTCAGATCAATTATTGTAAAGTTCGCCGTTCTTCCCACATCTATCTCCCCAGAATAATCCAAGGAAAACCTCCTCGCTGGTTTTATAGTGAAAGCGTCAACAACTCTATGTAAAGGGAGCAAACCATCTTTCACTAAGGTGAAAAAGACTGGCAAAGCTATTTCTAGACCAGGGAAGCCAGGTTGAGCTTTTTCTTTCTCTTCTAAAGTATGGGGGGCATGGTCTGTGGCGAGAATATCTACATCTCCGTCTGATATTCCTTTTAGAATTGCCTCTGTATGCTTCTTTGAGCGTAAGGGCGGTTCTACTATAGCTATTTTGCCAAACTTTTGAAATACTTCATTTGTAAGAATTGTATGATGAGGAGTTGCTTCACAGGTTACATCAACGCCATCTTCCTTAGCTCTTTTGATCTTGCTTAATCCATTAAGACTAGAAACATGGCATATGTTTACCTTCCCATGGGATCTTCTTGTAGCATTTATGGCCATTTCTATTGCATTCTCTTCAGCTTTCACAGGATGGGCCTTTGCATGCAAATTAGGCGATGGAGCATCTCCGACCTTTCTTATCATTTTAGAGTCTTCCGCATGAATAGAAAGCGTAATCCCAAAAGATGAAGTCGCTTTAATTAGGTCAAATATTTCTTTTTCTGTGGAATATTTCTCACCATCCAAAGACCTTGCCATGTATATCTTCATGGCTATGCAACCAGAATTTGCTAAATCTCTAACTTGATCAGGACTCTTTGGGGTTGCATAAAAGCCTACATCACAGTAAAGCTTTCCTTCAGCTTTTTGAATTCTTGCTTTGAGCACCTCAGGGGTTGTAGTGGGTGGCCTGTTGTTTGGCATATCCAAAACTAATGTAAAGCCTCCTGCTACAGCCGCTGCTGTGCCAGATGAGAAGTCTTCTTTGTAAGATAGCTCGAAATCTCTAAGATGAGTGTGAACGTCTATGAATCCAGGAAGAACGACCCTACCTCCAGCATCAAAAACTCTATTAGCCTTTAACAAATTGCTATCCTTTCCTACCTTGGCGATTCTATCTCCTACTATAGAGATGCCAGCCTCTGTTAGCTTTCTTCTTAGCCAGACCTTTGCATTAATTATATTTACAACCTCTTCCATTCTTTACTCTCTTCTAATTCAAGGAATTTCAAGAATATAACATCTCTTGTCAACAATCCTACAAATTTATTATCAGCTATAACGGGCAAAGTGTTCAAACCTCTTTTGAGAAGGATGCCTACCTTTTCAATGTGACTATCAGGCTCCACATGCTCGTCAACTCTCTTCATAATGTCCATAACTAAGAGCCTCTTAAAGGCAGAATCAGCATGATATATTGAATCTCTCGTAAGAAGATCTTCATCAAGCTTGCCCAAGACGAATTTATCGCTCATGAATCCTGATACACTCATCGAGGAAGGTGATAGCCCTTTGAGGCGTTTTGTGCCAAGCTTTATGAACACATCCTTTACAGTCGCCACCCCTACTGGTATGCCTTCTGATGTTACAATGGCTCTATCTGCCCCTTTTTTGCTCATAACATAGATAAGTTGGGCTAATTTGTCACTTTTGCTTACTGTAAAAACTCTGTCTAAAGGGATGTCTAAAACCTTTATCTTATCTAATGAGTCAGCGTGAAATTACCTTTAGCACCTCTCTCCTGGAGAAGACTCCTGTGAAGCGATGATTTTTATCTAGAACTCTTTCCTTCTCATCAACTATCAACAACTTTCCTATCTTTTTGGTAAGCATTACATTTCTTGCCTTTGCCAAAGAATCGTTAGGATTTAATGTGAAGACTTTACGGGTTATATATCTTCCAACTTTTTCCATTGTTATGACACCAAATAAATCTTGATCATAATATAATAAAGATTTACTTTATGATATGTAACTTATTAAGGGTTAAGTTAGACTATGGCAAATCTTCAGAGGGTCTTTCCCCTTCGCGGCAATTCTCACACAAAAATCTACCGTCTACTTCCAGTAAGTAATCCGACCATTGGTCACAAGAATCACAATAGCCAACCAAGTAACCCCTTTTCTTTCTTGGCTCACCAGCCATGATGCGGGCTTTTTCTGATATTATATCCATGACTTCAGGTGTCACAGAAACTATGTCTGACATTGTTATTATGCCGACCAGTTTGCTATTATGGGTCACACCTAGCCTCTTTATCCCTAGATTTCTCATAGCTCTGGCTGCTTCTCTTATGTCCTTCTCACTATCAATAGTATGTAGAGGCGAGGACATTATATCCCGTGCCAGAACCTTACTTGGCTTTAAGTCCTTTGCTATGATTTTGAGAGCCATATCTCCGTCTGTAACTATGCCCACGGATTCATCACTTTCAGTAATAACTATGCTCCCAACTTTATATTCGATCATTTTGAGAGCTAGATCCTTTGCTGTCTCATTAGGAGACGCTGTAATGACAGGACTATTCATAACCTGTCCTACTAATACTTTTGTACGCACTGATGGCTCTATAGTCAACCTTTCCCATCTTTTAATTAATTAGATTATATTAAATACTTTGCTCACCAAATCCCACAGAAACTATATTTCCACCACTTGGTGGGAGAGCTCTCGCTATATCGTCAAGATTTATAGCCTTGAATAATTTTGACTTTTCTCGAGCCATTTTAACAAGATTGGCTTTGACCTTTTTAGCAGTTTCGCCAATCGTATCCTTATCTGGCTCAAGTACAACATACGCTAAAGTGTTTTTCTTTACAGCACTTGGTGGTCCTCCCATAACTGCTATACCATCTTCCATCTGGTGCACGCCTATAGCGATTTTAATCTCTAAATCTTTAATGTAGTTCTTTTTTCCTTCAATTAGAAAACTACCTTTTGGCAAATACATGCCACTTAGGGCTTGAGCTTTAACTTGCTTTGGTTCGACCCAATAAGCATCCATAGATGCAAAGCCTTCCTTCCATGCTCTGCTGTAACTAGCGACAGCCTGGGCTGTCTCATTTATGCTCTGCTCCATTTTTAGACCAGCATCTTTCAATATAAAGAAAGGTGATCCTGGAATATCTGCATGAAAAACTATATCGTTATCCCTCATATGCTTTCTTATAATTGCTGAATTTGAGGTAGAATCTCTCCCACCAATTGCAAGCAATCCATCTGATGTTATGAACCAGCGGTATCTTTCGAACCATGCCTTTTCCCTTTTTACCTTGGTTTCTTCAAATCTTGCAATTGTCTCATGCTCCTCAAGCTTCTTTGTCAAAGCATCTTTCTCTGCTACTAGAGATTCTTCAGCCGATTCTATAGCTCTTGATTTCTTCTCTAAGCTCTTCGCTTCATCATATAGTTGAGACGCAAAGGCCATGACTGAGAATTTCTTATCTACTTCAAATTTCAAGCCCTTTATCGAAACGAATAACGTATTACCTACCATTTTCATATCATCTAGTTCTAAATCTGAGAATCTATTCATCATAGCCTCGAGATTTTGAATGCCTTGTGAAACAGCCACACTCGAAATTTTTTGTGCAATGTTTCTAAGAGTCTCAGCCTTAATCAATATGCTCTCTTTTAACTTTCTTTGCTCTTGTAAGGCAAATTCTATCTCCTCTATCTTTTGACGCAAAGGTTTAAGGTTAATCTCATATTTGGAAGTCTTCATCTCCTCATTAAACAACTCGTCTAAAGCTTCGAGATAGGACGAGAAAACTTTAAAATCTTTTCCTCTATAAGATAAGAACTCAAAGGGCGCGGCATCTACAGGGTGTCCATTTTCAAGAAGTAGTATCGGCTTAGCATCCTCAGCCTCGGGAAGGCCGATTACTTCCTTTACCTTTATAAGTATCTTTTGAACGTCTTCCTTCTTAAGACTCATCCCTATGGCTTTTGGGTCTATTTCAGCTCTTGCCAGTATTTCCTCAACATACTTCTTGGATAGGGATAGATTTCTTCCTAACCACCTTGAAGCTTCTAGCTTTGAGTTTAACAAGGGCAAAAAATCATCCAGATTTAGAGAGTTTATGTTCAAGCCCTTATATGGCGGGAGGGAATATCTCATTCTAGGCAATACTTCACGATGCCTTACCTTTAACTTCCTTAATGCTGATATGATAATATCATCCTTATCTGTGAGGATTATGTTACCTTCCCCAAAGAACTCACCTATGAGCTTAAAAAATCCCTCAGAAGAGCTCAGATTCAAGATTGCTATTCTTTCTCCTTCAGGTTGTTCAATCCCAATTATCTTTGCTCTAACTATTCTCTTCCTCAAAGATGCCGCTATTCCTAAGGACTCTTCTCTTTCTATCATGTATCTTGTGAGCCATAAGCCCTTTCCTGCCGATATCACTAAACTCTTCTCAGGTTTTTCACTATGATGTAATTTTAGAAGTATGGTATTCTTATCTATCTGATACACATTGCTTATATAATATCCAGTAAGGGATTCGTTCAACTTCCTTACTATATGCTTTATCTCTATGCTTGATAGCTCCAAATCCATCAGTAATTAATGACGGATAAGTTAAAAGCATTTGATTCTTCCTAGCTTCGAACTGATAGAAAAGCATGGGTGCACCTTTACAACCAATCAAAGATCATCGAATGTGACTCGCCAATTTATCATGCTTTTAAATTCGTTTGGATTATTATTTCTTAGATTGCTCCCGTGAAAATTATGGGTGAGAAGGTAAAACTGGCGTTCATAGGAGATGTAATGCTTGGGAGATTAGTCAACTACGTGTTAGATTTGAACAATTTTTCTTATGTATGGGGAAATGTCTTACCCTTGTTGACTAGCGCTGATTTGAGGCTGACAAATCTTGAATGTGTCATTGCAGAAAGCGGAAGACCTTGGACTAAAACACCGAAAGTTTTTCATTTTAAAGCTTACCCCTATGCGATCCAAGTTTTAAAAAAGGCACGTATGGATTATGTTTCTCTGGTCAACAATCATAGCCTCGATTATGAAGAAGAGGCACTTTTTGAGATGCTAAATCTTCTTGATAAAAATGGCATAGCCTACGCTGGGGCTGGTAGAGATTTGGCTATGGCTACAAAACCCGCTATTCTTAGCGTTAAGGAAACCAAAGTGGCTGTGCTCCCATTTACTGACAATGAACCTGAATGGAAGGCTAAGAAGGATAAACCTGGCATAAATTATATGCCTGTAACTCTTGATGAAAGATACTTCTCGAGAGTTAGAGACAGTTGTAAGAGAGGCAAGAAAAGAAGCTAATATCGTTGTTTTTTATTCAGTGGGGACCTAATATGGTGCAAAGGCCCTCTAAGAATTCCATGCAGTAATAGATGCGGGTGTAGACGTATTCCACGGCCATAGCTCTCATCTCTTTCAAGGAATAGAAATACGGAAAGGAAAGGTCATAATGTATGATTGTGGAGACTTTATAGACGATTAAGTCGTGAATCCAGAACTCAGGAATGATGAAACCTTTCTGTTTTTGTAACTTTGACAAAAGAGAAAATCAAAAAAGTATAATTGTTTCCCGTTCTTATTTTAAACATGCAAGTAAACCTCGTCAAGGGAACAGAATTTGATAGGATTTGTGATAAAATGATAAGATTATGCGAAGAACTGGGAACACATGTGGAAAAACTAGAAGATGGATTAATGATAAGAGTTTCATCAAACTAGCGATCGGTTTTAAAATGTCTCAAGAACCAATCACTTGCAAGCCTTGCCACTTCTTCTAGGGTTCCTGGTTCTTAAAAAAGAGTTGCCCCTGAAATGATCTTTATGTCCTTTTTCACAGCATAATTCGTTGTAGGCTTCCATGTTAAGCTCTAATACTCCAAAAATCGTTGCCCCCTACTATCAGCAGTGTCGGGGATTTTACTTTTTGCAAGGCAGAACCTACCATATCGGGGCGTCCACCACGCGAGACTATCGCCTTTATAGCAGCCGCTGCGCCAGTGCTTGCTCCAAAATACCCTATAGGAAGATTTTTTGTTTCTTGATTAGTTATAATCCACTCTGTAGCATATAGAAGTCTTTGAGCCAGTATATCTATGTCGAAAACATTTGCGCGATCTTCAGCTTCCTCAACTGTTAATAGATCAAAAAGTAGCGTACCAATCCCAGAAGCTCTCAGAACACTGGCAACGTATTTATTGCGCTTGCTGTGGCGGCTACTACCATGTGCAAATATTACTACGCCTTTCGCATCCTTGAGAATCTCTAGCATTCCTTCTAATTGCACATGACCTGCCTTGATGAATATTAGCTCATGTAATTCTGTATCTGGTTTGTTAACATAAAAACAGCCTATTTTATATTGATGATTTTTGCTATAAGTCTTGTGTTAAAGATAACTGGCTGAATTTTGCAGGTTATTTATCTATACTTTGAATGATTTGCAGGCGATGTTAACTTAAGGCCCACTCACCTTGAGGCTCAGTATCTCTTTAAACTTGATGTGTCTTCTAGCATCGTGTAGATATGTGAAGAGATAGAGCAATCTATTCATATGCTCAAGCATGGATAGTAATCATCAAAGCCATCA
>CALLJF010000045.1 GCA_938091495.1 uncultured Nitrososphaerales archaeon
AAGTATATTTTTTTGATCTAGGTTTAAGGAACTACATAATAGACAACTTTAATCTTCTTGAAAAGAGAACTGATAGTGGAGCATTGGTTAAAAACTTTGTTTTTTTAAGCTTAAAAAACAATTTCCCTGAAGCGATAATAAACTATTGGAGGACTATAGCCAAAGCTGAGGTTGATTTTATCCTTAGAATAGGAGATGAGATGATTCCGATAGAGGTTAAGTACCAAAGTTTCAAAAAGCCTAAAGTCTCAAAGGGATTAAGAAGCTTCATCAAATCTTACAAAATTAAAAAGGCTATTGTAGTTACAAAAGATCTTTGGAGCAAATTAAGAATCAATGATGCAGAAATTCTTTTTGTACCAGCCTGCTACCTATGATTAATATTTAACAAATATGGTACATAGAAAAATCTAATTGAATTTTTTATCGAGAAGTTGCAGTATCTTAAGGATAATTCCTTTTACTTTCGATTCTCTTTAATAAAATCTGCAACGATCCATTATTGATAGCAGGTTAACTGTTTCTCTTTTTCGATTTTACTTCTATCTTTGTAGAAAGAAACGAGATTTTGAGTAGCCCTTGGGATGGTCTTGTAAAGTTCAAAATAACTCAGAATCATGCCTACTGACTTCCAGCCTGGACATAACTGCTGTAATTGTTCCATAAGCTTCTTGATATGCTTCTTCTCTTCAGGTTCGTTCCAAAGACTCATTTTTATTTTTCTTCCTTCATATTTTTCAATAACTAAACGATGTCATTCCGCAGATTTTGTCATCCTCGTGTTCATGTGAACATTCATGGCTTTGAAACTTATATAACAAAAGTTATATTTAAACATTACATTTTTACTCAGCTTTCTTCATAAGTAGAGAAGCTTTAGAATCCTTTTCACCTTATAACGTTTATATACGACCCTTCTGAGGGAGGTTAGTAATTGAGGTGCGACTTTTGAGGCAGATTAAGGAAGGAATATACTGGGTAGGAGCCATAGACTGGAACGTTCGCAACTTCCACGGCCATCTAACGAGTAGGGGCACTTCATACAACAGTTATCTCATCCGAGACGACAAGGTGGCTCTAGTAGATGCCGTTAAGGAGACGTTTTACCCCGAAATGATACAGCACATAAGGGAGATCATCGAGCCCACGAAGATTGACTACGTCGTAGTCAACCACATCGAGCCCGATCATTCGGGATCACTCGCTAAGATCATGGAAGTCGCAGACAAAGCCGAAGTCATAGCTACGGAAAGGGGAAGAGCGGGTCTGAAGAAGTATATTGGCGAAGATTTTGACTGCACTACAATCACCGAAAAGCCTCAGTTGAGCCTAGGCAAGAACACTCTGCAATTCGTGGCGACGCCGATGCTTCACTGGCCGGATTCTATGGTCACCTATGTTCGGGAGCAGAAGCTACTGCTATCCAACGATGCCTTCGGACAGCACTACGCCTTCTCAGGTCTCTATGATGACGAATCGAATGAGTCGATCCTATGGGAAGAGGCGGCGAGGTACTATGCTAATATCGTAATGCCCCTTTGGAAGGTCGTCCTGAAGGCTCTGGAAGCGTTAGGTGGCCTCGATATCGAGATGATCGCTCCTAGTCACGGAGCAATCTGGAGGAAGAACCCTCGCAAAATAGTCGAAGCATATCGTCGATGGGCCGAGGGGCAAGCAGCGCAAAAGGTAGTGATAGTCTACGACACGATGTGGGGGAGCACGGAGATGGTGGCAAAGGCGCTAGCCGAAGGTGTTGCTTCTGAGGGAGTCCATGTCCAGTTATATAGGCTGAGCAACTCCCACGTAAGCGATGTTGTCACTGATATTCTTGATGCTAAGGCCGTGCTCGTGGGTTCGCCGACGCTGAATGCTAACCTCTTCCCGACTGTGGCTTACTTCCTCTCGTACCTGAAGGGGTTGAAGCCGAAGAACAAGCTCGGAGCGTTCTTCGGATCATATGGATGGGGAGGTGGTGCGAAGAAGTCGGCTGAGGAGGAGCTTAGAGCTGCGGGAATAGAACTGATGGAGAGTTCGCTGGATTTCGTCTTCAGGCCCTCAAAAGAAGAACTCATGAGAGCGGTAGAATTCGGAAAAAGGGTCGCTAAAAGGGTAAAAGGCGTTTAATTCTCCCTTTTCTAGAATCCTTTTGGCTATTGTTCCTAAATCCTCCTCTGAACACGGACGGTGGGATGGCTGCTACATTTAATAAAGCGAGCCATAGATACGTGCTCTTTAATCCTTCAACGAAGAGCAATTTATCTGCTTCGGGGATAACGATAGCGTTTGTAGATGATATTATCGTTGTTACTACTGCGTATGGCACTGTAAAGGTCATTATCAGAACAGCTAAGTTTAGGCTTATAGTGAAACCAACATTAAAGAACGTAGCCCTGAATGCTGACGCAATACCTCTCCTTTGAGTTGGGACAGAGCCCATTATCGAACTTATGTTTGGTGAGACGAAAAGACCTATACCAGCACCAAGAAGCATCATGTAAATTGCTATGAGAGAATATGGCGTGTATGCATCCACAGTTGAGAATAAGTATAAAGATATACTTGTAAGAGCTAGACCAGATGTGGTAAAGGGAAGGTGCCCAAATCTATCAGATAATCTTCCGCTTATTACTCCAAGAAAGAGAAATACTATATCAAAGGGTATCATCCTTATCCCAGCATCAAAAGGACTTAAGCCAACAACAAGCTGGAAGTAAAGGCTGAGCAAGAGCAATACAGCACCCCATGCTATTGCATTCAGCAATTGTGCTGTAATGCCTCCAGTAAACTCTCTTATCTTAAGAAGCTTTAGATCTAGCAATGGATGCTCATTTTTTCTCTCATGCGCTATGAAGGCTAACATGCTTGTTAAACTGATTATGAGAAGAACGTAAACTGTAACCTGCTCCGCTATTCCATAAGCAGCGAACGTGAGAGCTAGGAGAAAGCTGGTCAAAGAGGCTGTAAACGTCACAAAGCCTATCCAATCAATAGGTGCTCCTCTCTCTAAGCTCGCTATCTCTTTAAGCCTACGATGAGCCCAGAAAGTCCCGAAGATACCTATTGGCACATTTATGTAAAATAGCGCCCTCCAATCTAAAAAAGAGATGATTATTCCGCTTAGAGTCAGCCCAGCCATAGCACCAAATCTAAAAGCTATCTGATTTACACCAAGGAAAAAACCAAGCTCATTCTTTGGCGTTGCATCAGTTATCATGGCTATGCTATTTGTGAAGAGTATACCAGCCCCAAGACCCTGTATGCCCCTGAATAAGATAACTTGTGTAGGTTCCAGTGCAAGGCTTGTCAACGCTGATCCTATTGTGAAGATAGCAAAGCCACTTGTGTAGATCTTTACCCTTCCAACTATGTCAGTAACTCTGCCTATGAGGAGTAACGCTACCGTAGTTCCAAGGACATATGCTTGAGTAAACCAGATCGCTTGCTCTGCATCTGCTCTTAGGGCTGAGGCCACTTGAGGGAGACCGACTATTATTATCCTAGAGTCTAGCCCAGCCATTAGAATTCCAACAGTTGTTACTGTAAGCACTGTCCACTTGTACTGCAGATAAAGCACCTTCCCTTTGGGCTTCTATTTCTTTCTAGTACATAATCCTTACCCAATTCTTTTTAATAAGATTCTAAGAAAAAAAGAGATCTCTTTTTTGCAGTTTTAATATTCATTAATAAGACTCGTTATCTTTCACTTATTATTGTAATCTTTAACTATAACTTTCAATCCTACTATAGTTCGATTCAAACAGAGAGCTATGGTTCTTAATATAAAACAAAGAGAATCTTTCAATCCTACTATAGTTCGATTCAAACATGGAGAACCTTTTGGGAGAGGGATACTGCAGACTTCTTTCAATCCTACTATAGTTCGATTCAAACTTATTTGATGGAAAAGGGAGAAAGAAATACGAAATTCTTTCAATCCTACTATAGTTCGATTCAAACCTGCTCAACGGCTCTTTGCAATAAATGGACATTCCACTTTCAATCCTACTATAGTTCGATTCAAACATCGCTGTAAACTTTGAACCCTGGCAGGTATGCAATCTTTCAATCCTACTATAGTTCGATTCAAACAATAT
>CALLJF010000046.1 GCA_938091495.1 uncultured Nitrososphaerales archaeon
CGACCTAAGTTTAAGGTATCTCATATCTTTAATCCATGTCAGAGAGGGAGTCGTCATAATGTCTGTGGAAAAGCCCAGAGAATTCCGAGGGAAATTCGATGTTGAATGCTTCATTTTTGCTTGAGTCCGTTTTTGACAAATCTTTCACCTGTCGTAGTAAGAGTCCAAGCCTTAAGATCGTCCTTCTTTTCTTTAGCTTCCATGATGAACCCTTTCTTAATATTCATGATTACTTTATAGTTGATGTTCCCAGGAACAATCTCCTTGGCCTCAGGCTTTATCATCGCTTATTATTTCTCCAAGTCAAAGACCCTACTCTTCGAGAAAGACTAGCTCAACTTTCCCGACGAAAGAGTTGAAAATCTGCGATGACCCCTTTATATCTATAGTTCGCTAAATGGTTAGCACAAAAAACATCTTAGAAGAGGCATATAATTCAAGCCAAATCATAATTACACACTCTAGTGATGGCAGAAAGTTCTGGAATCCTATCATAATAGAAGGAAGAGCTCTTCAAAACTTCGAATCTATAGGAAAAGGACTTCAAAACTACATCATAGATGCCATAGGAAAGACCATGTCGAAGCTCATCAACTTCGTCTTCTCTAACAGGAGCTTGATAGAATTAGCCAAGTATCTTTACAAATACAGGACGAGAAGCTTGAAGACTTTATCAAATTATGTCGATGGCATCCAACGCTTTTGTAGATTCATCAATAAAGAGCCCGATGAGCTTATAGGAGAAGTTCTCAAGCATGATAATACAGTAGATGGAAAAAGGCTTCAAGAGCACATAAAGCTCCTTGACGATTATGTGGAGAAGTTGAGCGAAGATGGTTTAGCCTCTGGCACCATACTAAGGGCATACTCTGCCGTTAAGGCCCTCTATGCTTCTCATAGCATCAAGATTTCACTGCCTCATCCATTGCCTAGCAGAGTGCTCTATAGAGATAGAGCACCGCGACCTGAAGAGCTCACAAAAGTGCTGGACGTGGCTGATTTAAGAAGCAAAGTAATAGTCTCAATGTTAGCCCTTGGGGGCTTTAGAATCGGCACTTTAGCAATGCTTCGCTACAGGCATGTAAAAGACGATCTTGAAAGGGGAATCACACCAATTCATATCCACATTGAATCATCGATCACTAAGGGCAGATATGCTGATTATGATACCTTCATAGGAGCTGAAGCTTCGGAGTACCTTAAGCTCTACCTCGAACAAAGAAGGCTCGGCACTGAGGATATACCACCAGAGGAGATTCATGATGAATCCTTGATTCGCGATGAGCACTCTAAAGAACCTAAGCCCATTACAGCGAAGCGAATTTATTGGATTGTTCATGAACTCTACAGAAGGGCAGGCCTGATAAAGAAGGGAATGGGGGAGAAGGAATAGCGTCTGCGCCCACAGTCTTAGGAAGTACTTTAAAAGTCAACTCACAGCATTAGGAGTGCCGGGCGATTACATTGAATATATGATGGGGCACAAGATCAGTGTTTATGAGGATGTCCAGATGAGGGGGATAGAATTTCTTAGGAACGTGTACAGAGCATCAGGGCTAAGCATAAGACCAAAGACAGTTACAAGCAAGGTCGAGATGCTTAAAACTATCGTGAAGAGTCTTGCCTTGATCCAGAACGAGTTCTAGTTATGGGAGCCTTGCAAGAACCTCATAGAACAATAGTAAATGGTAGAGCGATAGAAGAAGAGGAAGAGAGAGTGCTGAGAGAAACGCTAAGAGAAGCATTAAGAAAAGAAATTCTAAATCTTCGGATTCAAGCCTAAGCGATCCCTAATCTCCTTTGGAACTTTCAATTTTTACACCTTCTTGAGGCTTATCAATAGATTCTTGGGCTTTTATCGGTATATGAATTTAACCCTCGTCATCTTACCAGTTTTATGATCAATTAACCTCACAGAGAGCGTTCCAGTTTTTGTCTTTAATCGCATTAGCTAAAAATTCTTTACTGCTTGCATTCATTTACCCATACCTCACTCGCTATTTTCTGTTTTGTCAACGGTTCAGCGTTCTCCGAAGGGATGATGGCAACGTCTCCTTTGTTAAAAGGCCCATATTTCCTTTCATCTATGCCCATAAATGGTGGAGAAGGCTGCAAAAACCTAACCATGGTAAACCTTGATGATAACTCTTCAGATATTGCATCCAGTTTAGAAGACTGACCTCTTTTTATAGCCAAGACTACTTTCTTCCATCTCTTGTTAAACATAGATAAAGGTTCTATTATGTATCTTTCTTCAGAAGTTAGATTATCTGTATCTTCTAGACGGGATGCTTTTTTAATTCTTAATTCTATCAATCTATTGGTCAATTTTTTAATCATTTCTCTCTCTTTTAATGCTAAGTTACTCACGATACTCTTCTCATTCTGATCGATGCCGTTCAGTATTTTCTTCATGTAAGTTACGATTTCTTTATAGAAATTCTTTGGTATCTTTACCAATTTGTCGCTCTTTGATTCTAACTCTATCAACTCATAAATTCTGTTCAAAATCGATTCGTCCATAATTAATCATCCAAAAATGGTCTATTAATACCTTCGTCCTTCTAACAAGTGAGTGAATTAAGGAAACGTTAATAGAATAATAACTCTTTCTTCTTAAAAAATAGGTTATGGTTTGAGTTTATACGTTACTCGGCATCCCTTAACTATTTTCTCTATAAGTCCTTTTGATTGCATTTCAGCAATGGTTTTTGAAGTTTCACTCTTGCTTAAACCTGTTAGCTCAACTATCTGTGCAATGCTCAAGCCCTTTGGATTCTTCTTTAAAGCCTTAGTAACTTTATCTAAGCTCATACAGTTTCCTTTTAAATCTAAGTATAAAAACTTGATTTTTTAATCCCAAAATCTGCTTATTTAATCGCTATCGATAACTTTTGCCAGACCCTTTCCTACTAAATAAACAGATGCAAATAATGGTAGTATGACTTTTTCTGAATTGTAAGGCCCAAAAGAATTGCCTTTTAGAGCGAATTTCGGAGCTTTGTCAACAAATAATTTTACAGGCTCGTTACTTAATACAACTGCATCTATCAAGGGAGAGAAGGATATTAGATCGTCACATTTCTTTTTCAGCATGCCAGTATTACCATGCAGTGTGTTAGGTAGCCTGAAGATTCTATGAATGTCTGTTGTGACCATGACATCTATATTGGCGCTCAATTTGTTTACGATTTCTTTGGTAAAATCCTCAAACCCCTTATAACCCATCTTGCCATAGGCGTATAGAATTTTATCTCTTATATCTTTGTTAGTCTCGTCATAACCTTCGAATTCTAACTTTGTGAAGAAACTAGCTATTCTACCTCTCCAGCCTGGCTCGTTAATCGATGGTAAAGATCTACGCATATCATCATATGAAGCTCCTTTTGCGATACCTAGGCTCTCTAGACTAAAACCCATGCCAGATATATAATCCGATATCTCATTCCTTGCCAACTGATCTAAACCTTCTAAAGAACTTTCCTCCACTGTCACATGGTATCCTCTGCTCCCTGAAAAGTGAACTTTGATCTTATCCTTTGAAATGCCAAAATCCTCTAAAAGAAAGTCTATCAACTTTATTGCTTCATTTTTAGTGGCATCTAAGCATAAAGAACAGGCCCAGTTCTCTTCGTCTATTCTCATGCTTCCACATTTTGGGCAATTTTCAGGTCTCTTGCCTTTCCCCATAAAGTTACAATCCTTACAAACCCATTTATCATGCTCCTCTTTGCAGTTAGTTGGAATGGAATCGGCATCTATATCGAATATTAAATCTGCTCCTTTCCAGCCTTTTTCATCCATAGAAAGGGTTGGCTCATGGTAATAAGCGCAGGAGTAATAGACTGAATGAGGAACTTCTTTAACAAGAAATGCCCTTAGCTCCCCCTCGGTTTGAAAGGATAGATGTCTGATCATGACTTTATCGAAGGACATGTAGCCAAATTCTCTCTCGTTCATCCTAATAGGAGCGTTTATTTTGCTTGAGTTCTTATAGTAGAATTCTCTGAAAGTTCGCTTCAAAAATTCTATAGTTTTATTATCCATGCTTATCGCCAATTATACTCGATCATCAGTTCTTTTTCTTGAAATTTACAGGCTTTCTTCCGAATTGGAGAGGGTTCTTTATTCTATCACACAAAATTTCATCCTTAAAACATAGTCCATGAGTGATCAGGGTTCTACAGCTTGGTACTTTGTATCGTCTTCTACCTCCCCTCATTCCAGCTATATGCTCGACTTGATACCTTGTCAAGCGCTCACTAAAGTCAGGCGCCTTTGGGTAAATGTTGATAACTTCATCAACAGACTTCCCAATTCCAAGAAAGTAAGACGTCAAAAGAAAGCGCCCATAATGAGGAACATTTTGCCCTTTTTGAAGTAAATCCAATACGTGCATCACGCAAGGAGGAAACATCCCTGGGGTAACTTCTTGTAGTTCTTTTGATGGTACGGGAGGCAGTGCTTTACTTATTTCATCCACAATTTCCTTGATATTCTCTGGTATTTTAGGTAATGACAGGCTCTTCATTCTCTCATATACAATTCTTCTTATCTCTTCTCTCATCAATCTTACTAATTCATGAGTCTTAACGTAAACAAAACCTTTTTCAACAATCCTGTTGATGAGTTTCCATTCTGGTTTATGGAAATGAGTTGCTCTGATTAAATAATCAATCATGCTCATCTTAAAGTCAAAAACATCATGCTCTGTACTGATGAGATTCACATTAAAGGCGCTCTTGAATATGTTTGAAATTATGGATTTCTTTTCTTTCTCGAGCAATCTTTCTGCTCTTAAAGATTCTGCCAAGGAGTATCTGTGCATAAAGTAATCAATTCCTATGGCTTTTACAAGCATCAAAGCCAATGGAAAAGACAGAATTTCTAGGTTCGGCTCTAATATTTCAATAGAGATAAAGTTCTTCTGAATCGCTTCTATAACTCTTTCCTTTGCCCTTTTTAATGCTGGTTGATAATCATCTTGCCTTAAATCTTCTATGCTCAAGCTCAAACCTTTAACGTAATCTCCAGCCTCCTTTAGGAAAGGGTACTTTGCCAGATCCTCAAGTCCGAACTCTATTTTCATGATATGTTATCTCTAATGCAAGCTTGCTTCTTAAACAATTCGTTATAATGTAGAATTGGGTCATATCGCTAGAATGTTTCAGAAATGTTTCACTTCTAAGATGAGATTTGTTTCACCAAACTGTCTTATCATGATTTTTGCATAGTATGACCTGAGGTGGTCAGATGCAGACCTGGAAGATGGGTGCAATAACGATTATCATACTAGCACTAGTCGGAGTCTTTGCAGTCGCAGCCTATGGGTATGGGATGAGCGAAATAGGAATGATGGGTAGACAGTATCAACAATACAACTATCAAGGACAAGGACCATGGGGCTACCAAGGTTGGGGAGGAATGATGGGTATAATGGGCTACTGCTTTTCTTTCATGAACCAGTTTAGAAACTATAACGTAACTTTTCAGCCCGACCAGGTGTTGATCATGCATTATTCATTTATGCCAAATATAATAACAGTAACCAAGGGAAATACTGTGACATGGACTAATCTGGATCCTGTTATACACACAGTAGAATCAGGAACCGCTGAACAGCCTACAGAGCTTTTCGATTCAGGTCCATTGAATCAAGGTCAAAGCTTCAGCTTTACATTTACAGACCCAGGAGTTTATGTGTACCATTGTGACCCACATCCATACATGCTAGGCACGATCATAGTACAAGGTTAATGGAACTCCAGATAGACAAATGCTCCCACTATCTTTTTTATTCTTTTTTCGTATCTAAATTTATCCAACTTGATAAGGCTACCTCGTTAGTATTGCCATAGGTTTTAACAGTCACTATCCCGCGATCAGTCAGTCTAGCAATTATCCTGTGAGTTTTGAGCCTAGTCAAACCTGTCTCCTTTCTTATCCATTTTTGAAGGTATTTGCCATCATGCTTCCTCAATACTTCTAACACTAAACGCTCATCAGGCTTAAGGGTTTTGATGATAGTATCATAAGAACTACCGTGTATAGCTTGATTTTGCTGATTACCAGTATTTAATGGAGTAATAGTTTGAGGAGGAGCGCTAGTTTCTATATTCTGAGTAGGAAGATTAGCCATATTTATCTCAGGTGAAGCTTTTACTGTTTTTATTTCAGGGAAAGCTACTAAGTAGACCAAACCGATGATTGCAATGACTATAAAAGCTGCCAAAAGTATGAAGGAAAGTTGTATTGAGCAGGAGATGTCCAGCCTCCCATCATTCTATTCATCATATTCCACATACTGTCCATCCAATTCGTAGGTTGGTTTGCTGGAAGAGTTGGTTGGCGATAAGTAAAAATTGAACACAATAGCGATGCGATCAGTAGCAGAAGAAACAGTATGGATTTCTTCATCTAACATTTATATGATTAGGATAGATAAAAGCTTGTGGTCAATTATTCTTAAATTGAAACATTACCTCTCCTCAATCCTTGGAGCAAGGTAAAAGTGTACTCTACCACCGAGATCACTCAGCTTCAGTTCAAGCCTTATGGGCATCTTGCTTGAGTATTCGAGCAAAACTGCATCTGATGTTGTAGCCTTA
>CALLJF010000047.1 GCA_938091495.1 uncultured Nitrososphaerales archaeon
ATCAGAAAGTCCTCTTCTAATTATCTCATCACATAAATCTTACCATAAGTTTGCTTATGGTAAGATTATCGTCTATTAACCAGAAAAATCTAATCCCATTTCGGATAGCAGAATTCAATCTCATCAGCAATTCTCTTGGCAGATTTTAGCCCTCTATCTACCATTCCAATGTTTCCGTTGAGTACAAAAGTTACAACGTATAATCCTCTCGATTCCTTTATCAAACCGTACCTAGTTTTAGCACCAGCCATCATAGTGAAGTGATATTTACGAACAAAATCTTTAACAAAGTGATAACCGCGATACGGTAAATCATCTAAATTCTCAATTAAAGGCCTTTCTGGATTATTTATAATATTTCCATCATGCCTGAATGATATACCCTTTACCTGTGAAAAAGATTTCTTTTCTATTAATGAGTTGACCAACTCTGCAAAAGTTTGCTCCCCTTCTCCACGAACTATTACATCGATCTCAGGATAGGCCCTTAAGCTCTCTTGAGCCATAAATGTAAAATGCTGACCCCCAACTACAGTCAGAGCGTCAGGTCTGACCTTCTTTACTATGCTACAAGTTTGAGCGATAGTGTAAGTGTTACAAGTTGAGAGCCCGCTACAAGCAACAACGTTAGGGTCAAAGGATTCTATGCGCCTTTCTAACCCCTCCCAATCCAGTCTTTCAGCTTGGCAGTCAAGTACTTCTATCTCTACTTCTTTGTTTTTACTTTCAAGAAAAGCAGCAAGTTGAAGGATTCCGTAAGGAGGCGGAAGATACTCTCCCATTATAAACCAAAATTCTTTAGGCGGCTCTACGAAGAGGACTCTCATTACTAATCACCTTGAGTCTTATTTGATTCTGATGCTGATTTTGCTATAATTACGAAGGAGGTTTCTTAACTCTTCGTCCTCCCCGTGAATAAGAAATGATTCCACCTACGATGATCATAATCCCTATTAGAAAGAGGATGCCGGGCCAGAACAAGTTAAAGTACCATAGTATGGCAAGGCCTATTAGGAAAACACCGATGGCTATTAACCCCCAGAACTCTCCGCCACGCTCCCAGCCAAAGCATTCGTATCTAGGCCCCCTCCACTCCTCCCTTTTATACCCCGCTACTGGAGTTCCACACTTAGAACAGAATTCTTCTCCTTCAGCCAATTGAGCACCACATTTTCTACAGTATGGCATTTACACCCTTCTTATCTAAGTGAATATATAAGCTCTTTTAAATGCACAAAATTTGTGAAGATTTAGAATTTGAACTACTTTTTTCTGCCCCTAAAGTATGACACGATAATGCCATATACGATCACCAGTATGCCAACTGTTACAATTGCTAGTACTACAACCATCTGCCAAGTCATAAGTCTTTGACTGTTAAGATAGACAAGATAAGCAATCGATATTACACCAACTCCCGATAGCACGTCTTGCAAAGGTCTTCTCCACGATTGTCTTAAGACAACCCTTATGCCAGCCATAACAAAGTCAGACACTCCTATCAAACCTAAGAAGAGGGCGAAGACGTAGCGAAGTTGTGAAGATGGAGGTACAAAGACTCCTTCACCTAGACTCTCAAAAAAGGCTTGAAACTCTGATAGAATCCATGTGTTTGTCGAGAATATATAACCAACTATCAGAAGGAAAAAGCCGAAGGATACTAAACCTAAGTAGTCTCTTTCAGCCCTTCCTTCGCCAAAGCACTCTTCTCGAGGAGGTTTCCACACCTCCGATACTGGAGTACCACACTTTGTGCAGTACCTTGCTCCCTCAGCATATTCAGCTCCACACTTCTTACAGTAAGGCATCTCTATTTTTAGAAAGATTTCCATATAAGACTTTCCCTAGAGATAGAGATTTATGATTGCTAGTGTTAAACTTAAACAAGAACAATTTGGCATACCCTCCCTTACTGCTAGATGTTTTGAGAAGGCAGAAGTATCATATAGTAGGTAATCACTCCAGCGTAAAGAAGTGCAAGTGGCTACATGAAAGCCTTGTTCATGATAGAGTTTGCTATAAGCAAAAGTTCTATGGTATAAGATCTCATCGATGTCTTCAGATGACTCCTGCAGTCTTGAGTTGTTTGACTCACTGTATTTATTGCTGGAGAGTCATGCCTGAAGATATTGGTATAGAATGGAATGAAACCTTTGGGAGTGATTGGGACGAGCCTGAAGAAATTGTGGAAGGTTGTATTAGAGAGCAAAGAAGGATACTAACAGGCTACAAGGATCAGGTAATAAAAGGGAGAGTGAAAAAAGAAAAGTATGAAGAGGCTCTTAACCCTAACATGGTTGCCATAAGCCTCTCAGGAGAACCTACTCTTTACCCTAAATTAGGAGAACTTATAGCATCATTCAAAGGAAGGGGCTTCTCTGTATTCTTAGTTACTAGTGGAATTCTACCAGAAGCTCTAAAGAGGCTGGATGCTGAGCCCTCTCAACTTTACATATCTCTAACGGCTCCAGACTACGATACTTATCAGAAGGTTAACAGACCAATATCACCAAGGCTTTGGTATTCTCTTATGAAGAGCTTAGAGCTTGTAAAGAGCTTCAAATACCCAGTAGCCATTAGAATAACGGCAATAAAAGGAATAAACATGGATCGTCCAGAAAATTTCAGTAAATTGATAAGCATGTCTGATTGCACTTATGTTGAGATAAAAGCCTACATGCACCTTGGCTACTCTATGCATAGATTAACTAAAAGCAATATGCCTAGCTTTAAAGAAATAGAGAGATTTAGTGATCGATTATCTGAATTGACTGGATACAAAAAAATAGGAAGCTCTGAAGAAAGTCGTGTAGTATTGTTGTCCAAGCTCAAAAAGCCCATTACCTTTGATCAATTTACATGAAGTATTTATACCAAAAGATTCTTAAGTAAATTGATTTAACTGTTCTTACTCCTTTAGGGAAGTTAAATTATGTTCCAAATCGTTGAGCTTGAAGATGTTATAAGGATACCTCCAAACAAGTTTGGTAAGCCTCTTGACGAGATAGCATTAGAGATTCTAAAAGCAAGATATGAAAGTACTATAAGCCCTGAGCTAGGTTATGTTATATTGGTAAAAGATGTGTCTGTGGGGTCTGTGGGGAAGATACTCCCTGGTGATGCAGGCACTTATCACAAAGTGAAGTTTTCAATCCTCAGCTTTTACCCGAAGATTCAAGAAGTGGTTGAAGGAGAAATAGTCGAGATTACAGATTTTGGAGCCTTTGTCAGAGTAGGACCTGTGGATGCATTACTCCATTTATCTCAGATTACTGATGATTTTCTGACAAGCGATGTAAAACAAGGGATGATACTGGCAAGCAAGAGTAAAAGGACTCTCAGAATAGGCTCTAAGGTTAGAGTCAGAATAACAGCTGTGAGTTTAGGGAGAGGTACGGCCATAGGTAAGATAGGTGTAACAAGTAGGCAACCCTTCTTAGGAGCCTTAGAATGGATAGAAGAGGATTTGAAGAAGGCATCTAAGGTCGTTGAAGTTGAAAAGAAAGAAAAGTGAAAAGATTGGTTAAAGAAATAGCTTGTAGAAAGTGTAAGACTTTGACCATAAGTCGAATATGTCCTAACTGTAAGTCTAAGGATTTAAATCCCAACTGGTCAGGGCTTGTAATTATAATCGATGTAGATTCATCTCAAATAGCCAAGATTCTCAACATAGAAAAGCCTGGAAGATATGCCCTAAAAGTGAGATGAAGCAAAGGTAAGTAATTTTGCATCAGGGCAAAAGCCATAAGAGTAGTGAGATTATAAACCATGAATATATTTTACAAAAAGAGTTAAGAGAAGCATTAAAGGAGCCTTTGGGATCATTGATTCTTAACGATAATTTGACTTACGACGAGATTAAACGCCACTTAAACAAAAGTGAGATGATAATTACAGTAGGAGATGCCACTACTGAAAGATTGATAAAACTGGGGATAATTCCATCAATTCAAATAGTAGATGGAAGGGAGATGAGAGCTAAGAGAGCTTTGCCTTTATCGAAAATAGAGAGTCAGATTAAAGCGTCAAACCCGGCAGGGCGCATATCAAGAGAGGCTCTAAATGCATTATCATCAGCCATTAAAGCAAAGAAGCCCATTAGAATAGTCATAGACGGTGAGGAGGATCTTCTCACATTGCCTTCTATAGCATTAGCTCCATACGGCTCATCAGTCCTCTATGGGCAACCTAAGAAGGGAATAGTTATCATCAAAGTGGATAGGGCATCAAAAAGAATGGCTATCTCATTTATGAACAAAATGATCACAAGGAACTTTGCTGATAATAGCCAGATTTTTAATAGTAATGGATAAAATATTAATATCAGACAACATTCGTTTAAGAAGAGTAAAGTTTGAGCCTTAATATAACCAAAGACGTTAGGAACGATTTGCTTAGAAGAAGAGAGATTGATTGCATATTCAGTTCTATGGCCGGATCGTTGAAAAGGCAAGACGCCGTTAACATGGTAGCAAAAAGTCTTAATGTCGATGCTAAAAAGGTCTTCCTTATCTCTTTAAGGAATAAGACAGGAACTAGGGATGTCTTAGGTCTTTTTTACCTTTATGATGAACCTGAGGATGCTAAAAAACAACTCCCTAAGTATCTATTCTTAAGAATTCAACCAAAGGAGGAAAAAGAGAAAGTGGCAAAGGAAGTTAAGAAGGAAGAACCTAAAAAAGCACCTGAAAAGGCAAAAAAAGGCTAAGGTGAGTTAAAATGGCTGAAGAGAAGAAAGTTAAGAAAAAGGCTAATCCACAAGTATGGAAGTTTTATCAAATCAGTGGCTCATCTCTAGTTAGACCGAAGAAAGAGTGCCCAAGATGTGGAAGAGGGGTCTTTCTTGCAGATCATGCAGACAGATTAACATGTGGAAAATGTGGTTATGTATTATTCAAGAAGAGACAGTAGCTTTACTCATTTCATCTCTTATAGCTTTCATCACATTTGGGGCAAGAATGGTTTGGAAAGGCGCCAGATAATCTGGATTTAAAGCCTCTTTGACTGTATCAACGCTTCCAACTTTAAGATAACCATTCAAGAATTCTTTGGTTATGGTCCTTGCTCCAGAGACGTTCAAGGTTAACTTGTTAGAATAATAGATAAACAAAGCTATATCCCATGCTTTATCGCCATGCTCACTAGCTTGCTCTAAGTCTGTAAGGAAAATCTTACCGTTCGAGAGTATAGCATTGCTAGGCTTAGTATCGCCCAAGGAATAACAATGCTTATGGGCGTAGCCTATGCATTCTCCATACATAGAAATTGGAGATTTATCTGCATGATGTCCATCCAATATATCCTTAACGATCTTGCCCAGGTTTATCCCTTCTATAAAATTTGTGACCAGTATTCTTTTATTTAATACAATTGAAATTATTTTCGGCGTGTTTAAACCGATCTCCCTCAGTTTCCTCATGGCAAAATACTCTCTTCCGAGCCTTGCAAAAGGCGACATTTCGAACCATTTTGTAGGCAATGCCCATAAGTTCAAAAAAGCCCATTTCAGAGTCTTGATGTCTTTGAAGTTTTTCGTAGCGATATCGATCTTCTTATCCCCGTCTTCCAGCCTGTATACCTTTAAGGTCTCATAAGGCTCCCCTTGAGGAATTTGTGTTATCTTAGTGTTCTTACTCAGACAAAGATGACTTACTATCTGCTGAAGCCAATCATCGCCCTCGACCATTAATAATCCTTCATCTATTCTCCAAAGGCTCTTCGGGTGCTTCATCTCTTCCGGTGCATCTCCGATCTCTTTTGAGCGCCCTATCTTCGATAACAATTCCCTCTTTATTACATCTAAACCTACATGCCCAGCATATCCATGAACAGCATAAGATATCACACCCCTCTTAGTATATGCAAGAGTTGTCTTGATCTTCCCAATCTTTCTTAACCTGAGGTATTCGTCTTCTATTCTTAGAGACTTATCATCCAATAACGATATCCAGCCATTGCTCTCCATTTCTTTTAACGGTGTAAGAAAACCTCTAAGAGTTGCATTTAGATTCTCTTCGCCCAGTGCACCAGTATAGGTCTTCACATAACTGTATAGGGCAGGAGGGTAAAGAGATGCCCTTTTCTTAAGCTTCTCAAACAAAAGATACTTAATAGGTATGATGAGCTTGGTGGAGAAGTCGCCATAAGATAATACTACCTCATCAAGAATCTCAAAGACAACTCTTCTTTTTAGCTTAATTTCAACATTCCTAATGAATTCTCTACCCATTAAAGCCTCATATACATTCAACAACCTGCCAGCCACAAATTCACCTAAAAAAGCCTCTTCAGCATCTTTGGTCAAAGATTTGCCATCGACAACTAAAGCTGCTAAATCTATAGCTTTTCTGATGTAATTATACCTTATCTTTGGCTTGTAATTATTGAGGACAACTATGATATCATAATCGCTATCATCTTTTGCATAACCAGCTATACGAGAACCATAAGCGCATGCAGCTAAAATTTCCTTTCCTTTAGTCATCTCTTTTAAGACTTCGATTACGAGGTTTCTCTTTTCTTCCTTCAGTCTACGGACTTCACCATACTTCTTATCTTCGTTCATAAACCTTCCTTTCGAGCTCTTCAAGCTTCAGCTTTAGAGACGGGTCGATCTTCATTTTTAAGATAGACGATACTGGCAGTCTTATGACGTTATCATTAGGAGATAGATTTAGGGTGGGCAATCCCTTCTCTATCCATTCTTTTAGAGTCTTTTCATTTAGCCTCTTATCTTCGAGACCGTTAGAAAATTTCTTGTTGATCAAATTTACCAACCTTTTATCCTTGAATATTAATTTGGGATCAAAAAGTCTCTCATAGTCTGAGTAGAGGGCTTCGAACAAGGAAGTTGAGAGAGAGTCCGAAACTATGTCAAGTTTACTAAAGCGCTTCATGAACTCTATGTAATGTAGGAATTCATGGGCTAATACCGCTTGTATAGTGGTCTTCAACCCGAAGGCAACAAGTGGGGCTGATAGCTGAACCAGTATCTCTAACCCTAATATCCCTTCTGTAGGGATCGTTCTCGCATAAAGAACTCCTATCTGCCCCTTTTCGACTTGACTTGATGATAAAGGGAGTTTAGGCTCAATATAGTAATTCGGATACTTCAACCCCGAAGCTTGCTCGATCTTGGCAATGCCCTCATATAAGTACTTCGTTCTCCTTTTGATCTTATTTAATATGGACAATGGTAACTCTCCGGACTTTTCAACTTCCTCTAACTTGATCAAAGGGTCCAAATCGTCCTCAGCCCTTTTAAAATTCCCCAGAATATAAGTATGCAGATTTGTTTTTAGTTTTTAAGGGATGATAAGCCACTTGAGCGAATAGAGTAATTTGATCGTTGTGATAAGCTATATATAGGTTCCTTTGCTACTTTTCTCATTTCTATGAAGGTCTCTGTGTGTAATATCCCATTTATCTTACCAATCTTCTCTGATACGAGATTGTGCAACTCATCCAAAGACTTTGCTCTAATTGAGACAATAAGATCGAATCTTCCTGTAACTTCAGAAACTTCTTTGACTTCTGGCAGGTTAGAAAGCTCATTCAGAATATTCTCCCTCAACTTTGAATCTATATCCACCCCTATCACAGCGGTTACAATGTAGCCAAGTGATTCCTCGTTCACTGAGATAGTAAAGTTTTTGATGATATTCCTCTTTATGAGTCTCTTAATTCTGCTATAAACCACTGAAGGGTTCACGTTGATCTTTTTGCTCAGTTTTGGGACTGAGAGGTTGGCATTCTTTACCAACTCTGCCAGTATTTTCATATCTATCTCATCGATTTTGCCCACGACCCCACCTTCTTCAATTTATCTTGATATATTCTGCTTAATAAACTTAATTTTTACATTAAAATTAGGGTAAATAAAAATATTCCTTCGCATTATAACTTAAACAATAAAGAAAGTAACCATGAATACTAAAAAGATATAATAAGTGAATTTAAAAGAATTTAAGTCATGATTTGATTTATTTTAATTGGTAGCGAGGTGGGGAAGCCAGGTTTATCCCGGCGGGCTCATAACCCGCAGATCGGTGACTGAGCTTGCTCAGCCGAAGGTTCAAATCAGGAGCCATCTCATAGCTCTTGGGAAACTCCACCCCTCGCTACCAATTAAAATAAATTGCTTATCTTGTCTCTTTGATGATTCTTCTTTTAACTATATCCTCCGGGTCACGATTCAACGATCTTGTTAGCTCTTCTTTCAATTTCATTACCCTTTGCACGGCACTATTCTCATTACCTAACTCTTCTCTTAGCTTATCCAATGTTTTCTCAAGAGGGATTACGTGATTTATCTCGACTATCTTATCAGCGAAGCAAACTATCTTCTCCTCTAAAGATTCTGGCATGTATTTTCCCCCTGGCAATCCAAGCTTCTCGGCTTCCTCATTCGATATTCCTCCCCCTACATGTCTCTCTGCAATTCTAGCTATCCTCTCATCTATTCCTCTATCCCTCAAAAGCTTTCCACCGATATATCCATGGCGAACTGAATGAGTCTTAACTCTACCTATATCGTGTAATAGTCCACCTACCCTTACCAACTCTAAATCTACATCATAGCCTTTTTCTTTGAATGCTAAGGCCAAAATAATCGAGATTTCGCTTACAGTCACGCTGTGTTTGATAAGGATTTCAGGGCTCTTCTCTTCCCTCAGCAAATTTATGGCTTCTTGCTCGCTTATCACATTATTCTCATCTTGCACTTACAAAAAGTATCTTCTTAATAAGATTTCCAAAGCTTAAACTAGCTCTTTAGTTCGCTTCTCTGACTAATATCCTCCATTTCTTCCGCTATTTCTCTTATCTTCCACTCAAGAGCCTTCTTTATTTCACAGTTGTCTATAGGATTAAGGATTTTCCCACAGTTGGGGCACTTAAAGAATAGATCTATAGCCTCTTCGAAGGTCCTTTTTAGACAAGTAAGCATACCACAATGGTAAAACTCATAAGTATTCTCGTAAACTAACTTATCCTTAAGCTTCCTTAAGGCTTTCTTCTTCTGAGTTTCTATAAAGCTGTCTGTCTGGTCCCTTTGAGCCTTCCATCTATAAACAAACCAGCCTTTCTTCGAGTCACGAACTCTTATTCCAGTGATAAGAGATCTTCCAAATAGATCGTACAAAGCCTTCCTAACAGCATTTATCTTCAATCCTGTGGCGCTGGCTATTTCTTCATCGGTTGCATTCTCATTGTTAAGTAAAGCTCTTGCCACTCTTACGTAATCTTCGCCACCAATCAGACCGGATATCTTTACAAAAGCATCTTCATACTCGATCTTTGAGTGCTTAGTCAACATTCCTTTTTCCTCCTATAAGATTTGTTCAGAGTTTAACGCTATCAATTATGCGGAATTTGCTTTTAAGACTTTCCATAAAAGTAGTGCTTTAATCCTTGATTTTTCTAAGGTCTTCCCTCAAAGGAATAGCTAAAGACACCTGAGCATTTATCTGCTCTCAAGACGATTTTACTATTTCATCGAATTCGTCAAATTTTTGAGGTCCTTAAGGGCAAAGATTTCAGTTATTATGGCGATATATCTGTAGAAATTTGAGTTTGATTTCATCAAAGCTGAAACGTATTCTGGAAGCCATCTTAGCAAGTGCTCTCTTAGGAAAACACTCTCTAAGGCTCTGATCATGTAGGCTTTTTCATATTCATTCTGCTCTACCGCTTCAAGCTCGTCTTTACATAATCTACCAAGAAATGCAAGCTCCAATCCGATGTGATCCGGAGCGATGAGAGAATCTTTCTTGTAATCATAGCCAGCTATCTTATAGAAGTTTGCAACATCGAAGGTCGTTGCCCCTAGAAGATCGCCAAAATCATTTGGTCTATCGCCCTTCCTCTCTCTAAAGCAAGACTCATAAGGAGGGACATATATGCCGCGTATCGGCACAACAAAGAGCCTGTTGTACTCGTTTAGCAAACCCTCTGCAACCTTCTTATCGAGTCTTATCGATAATTCTCTCAGCAAATTTACAGATTCTCTTCCTTCTTTTTTGTAGATAGGTAGTATAGCGTTAAGAATATCAGGGTTGAGTAACCGCTTTAGGCTCTTAAGACTCGGCTTTTCTAAATAGAATTTCGATAACCATAGGTAGATCCTCATCCTCCCCTTTATCAGACTAATAGTTTCCGATTTCAATGGCACTATGCTAGGAATTAATAAACTAGAGCTTTGTTAGCTTAACCCTCACACCACTCGTAGGTGAACAGCCAGCAATAGGATCGACGATTGGTGCATTTGTTGTATCATCTATCCTCATAATCTTGTTGACCTCGACCCCCCTTCCCCTTTTTGGATCAGCCTCAACCGTAGAGTTCCTTACTTTCTCTGAGTTGATCATCACTTCTTCTGCATTCACGATGCTCATGTCCACAGACCCATGGCCCCAATGACCATAATGAAACGAAATTGCCACCACGCCCGGTCTTAGAAGGTTCGTTACTCTTACCCTCCCGACTAGACTATCGGATTTTGACTCTACCCTCACTTGATCTCCATCGTTTAGACCAAGCGCAATTGCGTCTGAAGCATTTACCTCTACAAAGTTCTCTGGCACTAGTTCTAACGCCCATTTCTCATACATAGTTCTTGATTGAGTATGGATAGCCATCTTGTAAGAAACCAGCGTAAATGGATAATCACTATCTATTTCGTCTAAAATATTTCCCATAGAATCTTGAGCTTCCCACCATGTAGCTGTTCCTTCAAAATACTCTCCTGTCATAGAGTGCGTTGTCTTGGCTAGTTTTTCAAGCCAGAAATGAAGCAGTCTTTTTGCGCCATACTTATGCTGATCATTGATAAACCCGCTCTCAGGGCTTTCGAAGAATCCTCCTCTAGCTATTACATAAACGAATTTTCTCCATTCCTCAGGCAGAAGGATCTGTTTTGCATAGCTGATAAAGGATTCTGGATAATTATCTTCAACAAAACTTATCTCTTCATCACTTGCATCAGGGACATTGGCGTTGAAAGCGAGATTAGTGATGGCTCTTACATAGTAATCTTCGGCATTGTTTAGATCATATTTATCATCGATGCCATCATCTCCATACCCAGGCAACCCAAGCCTCTTCGAAACATCGATTAAAAAGGTCTCTGCGTTTATAGTTCTACCGTCCTCGGTCCTTGCAACCAGCGGCTCTATAGCTGGGACTCTCACACCCATCCATTTAGCAAGATTGGGTGGATATGGGTTCATTATGCCATACGAACCTTCTAGGTAGGTTACATCTGGGATTATATAATCAGCCAGCATGCTCGTTTCACTTATAGTTGTGTCAATAGCAATGTGTAGTGGAACTTTCTCAGGATCTTTCAATGTGTCTATGTATTTATGGCCACAAGGAACTGTGTAAATAGGATTTCCAAAATAAGTTATCAAAATCTTACATGGATAGGGATATTTATGATCGATGCTTGATAAAGCTTCGCTCCAAAGTCCTCCGTAAGAATTTGGGAACCATGGTAGAGTTGCAGGGTATGGATTTTCACCATTTGCTACCTTCCTATTATACTCTGATGTGTTCTCATAGGCAAACTGCTCTCTAGATATAAATACACCCTTTGGACTTTTCTTTCCTGAGAACTTGGTTAAATCATATCTTCCTGTAGTCCAGCCTACGCTTGCAGAACCAAGGTAGCCTCCTTTCCAGTTGAAGTTACCAATGAGCATCTGTAGCATTATAGATGCCAAAACTGTATATGTACCATTGTATTGTGTTGCACAAGACCTATACATCAATATTCCAGCTTTTTTACCATAGCTTGTGAATTCCTGTGCAAGCCATTCTATAGTATCTGAAGGTATACCACATATTTCTGACCACTCATTCATGCTCTTTTCAAAGGCTTTCTCCTTAAGTATTTGTAGAGCGCTCTTCACTTTTACATGATTGCCATCAACATCGATGACTTCACCATCATAGAATAGAACTCCTTTGTTGGTTCCATCGTGAACAACAGGTTTTCCTGTTAAACTATCTATAACTACATACTTGCCTCCAACTAGTCCTATCTTCTCAGATTTTAAATATTTCCTGTAATCTGAATAAGTTTCATCTGTAACTACTAGATATGTGGCATCCGTCCATGTGCTTTCCCCATCAGCTTCGGCAGAAGCTTGATTGGGATTCTCCAAATACTTTTGATCGTACTTGTTATTTTCCAATATCCATCTTATCATTCCCATGAGCAAAGCTCCGTCTGTTCTTGGTTTGATGGGTATCCATTTGTCAGCATGAGCAGTAACCTTTCCTGCCCTTGGATCGATTACAATTAACTTCAGATCTTTGCTCTCCATTCTTCCAGGCAGTATGCTACCAGCAGGCACTAGAGCAGGCTGTCCTGCTTGATATATATCACCAAAAGATATTATGAACCTAGCATTCATCACATCGACCCTCATCTGATCTGCATAACCCCCAGTTACAGGATCATATGTCACGAGTTTATGACCAGTTTGGACAGCATTGGCGCAAACACCATCATGGGCAATGAAGTTTATACTACCGAAGGAATTGCAAAGCCACCTCCTCAAGAATTCTACTCTACCAGGCTGGCCTCTGCCTCTAAACATGATAACTTGATTTGCTTTCGGACCTAGCTCAGGATTATCAGTGTCTATAAGATCAAAGCTTCTAACCTGCCTAAAACCTTCAACATACCTATCCTCCCAAACATCACTAAAAATCTGCCCGCCCTCAACAACTTCCTCGATCAATTTCTCCCAAGCTATGGGCTTCCATATCATCGATCCTCTAGGTCCAGCCCTCTTCAATGGAACTCTAATCCTATAAGGATCGTAAGTCCAGTGTATCCCTTCCTGTCCTTTAAGGCATAGAACCCCGCTTTGACTTAAAGATTCATTTACAGGTGTATTATAGGGTATAGGATTCCATCTCGTATTGTTCGGATGATAAGGATTCCCATCTATCTTTACTGCTCTACCATCGGCTACCCTCACTCTTATCCCACATCTAGTGTTACAAGCCAAGCATAGACTGTATACTATCTTCCTATTTGCATCAAGCTCAGTTGGATTTGAGTCTACCCTTTTATACGATGGTATGAAGATTTCAGCAACAGTTGGGCTAAATCCAGCTCCAAAGACAGCTAGGGAGCCAACCGCTACTAATCCTTTAAGAAAGTTGCGCCTATCTTCATTCAATAGTCTTCACCTTAACCTCGATCTTCCAAGGCACGATTAACAATAAGATCATTATTATAAAGAGGGGCAGGAAGAGGATCGATATTGCTGTGACTAGCCCAAACCTTCCAAATATAGGTATAGAATATTCCAATATGCCTTCTGCCGTTCTTGAGATAAGTTGCCCACCTATGACTGTATTCCACCTATATGCAAAAACGCCTATGATGGCTATAATAGAGACGACAGATACCCAAAGCGAAGACCTTCTTACGCTTGGCACGATTAAGAGAAGCAAAGGTAACGTTGCACCAAAGAGGAGTTGAATGCCTACAAATGATGTAGCAAGCTTATTAAAAAATACCTCTTGGACCACAAGCCATTCTTCATACCTCATAAATGATCTAAAAAGAATCTCTAAGAGTTGAAAGGATAGATCTAAGATAATGAACCATCCTAGAAATCTTGCAGCATGATTTAGCAAGTCACGATCAACCATTCCTTTCGATACTTTTTCGGCAATCACATAGGCGACTATGAGGAGGGCAATACCAGATACAATGGCTGAAATGAGGAAGGATACAGGCATTATGGGCGTTGCCCACCACACTCCTGCCTTCATAGAGCCAAAGACAAAGCCGACATAAGCATGAAATAGAGATGCTACAGGTATCCCGATCAGAGCGATGCCCTTAATCATCCTTTTATCTCTTTTCAGACCTTCTTCAGATATTTTTTTGCGACCAAGGGCTAAGGCTCTGTAAAAAACCCTCTTAATGCCAGCAGATAAGTTCGCTTTGTTAACGAAGAAAGCAGAGTAGATGAGTAAGGCTTCTACTACCATTAGCAATACGTAAGAGACGAGCAGGTAGCCAAAGATAGCCATTGGCGATGATAGATTAGGGGTGAGGTATATCTCAAAGGCTCTAGAGGGTTGTTTTAGATCTGCGATAAGAGGTAGCGGTGATGAAACTATGAAGGCTATCGAAATTATTAGGGCAAGCCTACTTACCTTCTCGAATCTTTCAATGCCGAAGACGTAGTAGAGGGTGGAGACTATGAATGAACCGGCAACGATCCCTGTCAGCATAGGGTATAAGGCTATCAGAATGCCCCAATAGACCTCTTCATTAGGAAGAACATAGCCTACCACTCTTTATCACTTCGCTGCACTTACATCTAGGCCTATGTAGTAAACTTGAGGTTCTGTTCCTAACTGAGGTTTTAAGACCATTACGCGCTTAGTAGAAACCAATCTTGAGACCTCACTATTAGGATCGTTCAAGTCCCCGAAGACCCTTGCCCCACCAACACAGGTATCTACACAAGCAGGGTGCAAGCCCTGATCAACCCTCTGAACGCAGAAGGTACATTTGTCAGCCGTATGCTTTACAGGGTCAAAATATCTGACAGCATAAGGACAGGCTTGAATGCAAGCCCCACAACCTATGCACCATTCATAATTTATGAGGACCAGCCCGTCTTCCCTTCTGTAAGTGGCTTTTACAGGACAGGCTTGAACACATGGTGGCTTATCACATTGATTACATAGCTTTGGAGCAAAAAAGAGTGAGGCATTCGGGTACTCTCCTTTCTCATGCTCTTCGACCCATGTTCTAAAAACACCCAGAGGGACGTTGTTCTCTGCTTTACATGAAGCAACGCAAGCATGGCAGCCGATACATTTTTCTATGTTTATGACCATAGCAAATCTCTTACCAGCAGTATTTGCTGAAGTCTCTGCTCTAATAGGCTTTAGAGAGACGATTAAACCCGATATAGTTATTGCGGTTGTAATTCCAGCAGCCTTAAGGAATTGTCTTCGATCTCTTTTGAAAGGTTTTTCCTCATATTTTCCTTTCAAATCATCATCTCACACCATAACGGCGTTGTAGCATATAAATTTTTATAAATATCATATGTTAAAACAGAGATTGTATCCAGTTGAGAGAACGCTACAAATTCTTTAGGACAAAGGCTCATGAATTCAGATTTTCTCTGAATGAAATTTCAGGGTCTTTAGGAGACCTTGGCACTTTGATGCCATTTGTAGTGAGCTTAGCTCTAGTAGGTTCTGCAAGTGCTTCAGGGATTCTGATATGGTTTGGTTTATTCTACATATTATCTGGGTTCATCTTTGGCATTCCCATCGCTGTTCAGCCTATGAAGGCTATAGGTGCTTTGGCTATAACTCGTAATTATGGATCTGGTTTTTTAGTAGCATCTGGTATGATAACTGGTGGTGTAATTTTGCTCGCTAGTCGTTTAAAATTACTCAGCCTTTTACAAAGGGTTACGCCAAAATCTGTCGTAGTAGGGATTCAATTGGCTCTTGGTCTTCAGCTAATTCTTCAAAGCATCAAGTACTCTGGAGTCTCTCCCATTTTTGGATACAATGATCTCTACTTGGCTCTTCTGAGCTTTTTGATAGTACTTATACCCTTTAAGGTAAAGAGATTCCCAGCCGCTCTTTTACTCCTTATAATCGGGGTAACTCTGTCCCTTCTCATAAATCCGTGGCTCATAAGTCTGATAGTGCCTAACTTTGATTTGCCTGAGATAATTCTACCAACAATAAATGATCTTCAAGGAGGAATAGAAGCTGCTATGGCACAGATTCCCTTAACGATGACTAACTCTCTGCTTGCAACTACAGCTTTGGCAACAAAATTGTTTCCATCAAAAAGCATTAAGATAGACACTATAGCAGGGACTGTCTCAGCCATGAGTGCTTTGTCCCCGATTTTTGGTGGCATGCCCATGTGCCATGGTGCTGGTGGCTTGGCAGGATGGTATAGGTTTGGGGCACGCACAGGAGGTAGCATGATCTTCTTTGGAATTGCTTTATTCACACTCGGACTTTTCTTTGGTAACTTTTCTCTTCAGCTTATGAAGGCTTTTCCATTAAGCATTCTTGGGGTTATGCTAATGGTCGTTGGGTTAGAACTTTTATTGCAGGCAAAAAACCTGAAAAGCATAGTGGGGCTCTTTATAGCTTTGCTCACAGCCATTTTAAGCATTGTTAGCAACATGATCATAGGAGTGGTTTTCGGATTCTTGATCGTTTACATTTTAAGGAAATTTGGTAAGATAGTAAGGTGAAATAATACTATGCAAAGGTCTGATCAGAAAAGAGTCCTTAAGCTCATATCTGTTGAGGAAGGTTTAGATATAGTCTCTAACAAGTTGAACTTAAAGCCTTTAGATAGTGAGATAGTTCCATTATACGACTCTCTTGGAAGGGTTCTAGGAGAGGATGTAATATCAGATCAGGATATACCTTACTTCGATAGGGCTGCCATGGACGGTTACGCTTTAAAATCTAAGGAAACAAAAGAAGCTTCTAGGGATAAATTTGTCAGATTGAGGATAGTGGGCAAAATCTTTCCGGAGGATTTTGGGGCTAAATTTAAGATAGAGGATGGAGAGGTCGCTTACGTTGCCTGTGGTGCTCCTTTGCCCTTAGGTGCCGATGCTGTGATAAGAGTTGAAGAGACGATACTGCTTGATGATGAGATCGAAGTCTATCGTCCTTTAACTCCATGGGAGAATGTATCAAAGGTTGGGGAGGATGTAAAAAAAGGAAACCTAATCCTCAGAAAAGGGCATCTTTTAAGGGCTCAGGACGTGGGTCTTTTAGCCGCCTTAAAGAAAAAAGATTTGAAGGTATTCGGTAAGCCTAAAGTGGCTATAATATCCGTTGGTGACGAGCTTATGGATTTATCGATGAACGATCAAGACAAGATAGTGAACAACTATGCTATAGTGATCTCGGGCCTATTATCTGAGCTCAAAGCCATGCCTATGATTTTAGGGGTAGTAAAAGATGACTTAGAAGAAATCAAGAAGGAAATAGACAAAGCTTTAGAAAAGGCAGATATCGTTATCACTATAGGCGGCTGTTCTGTCGGGGTGAAAGATTTAGTTCCAGACGCTGTGAACGCCCTTGGAGAGCCAGGAATAATCTTTCATGGCATAAAAATGAGTCCAGGCAAGGTTACTGGAGTAGGCATGATCAAAAATAAGCCAATTGTTATGCTTCCAGGCCAGATAGTCTCCGCCGTTGCAGGGTTTTATTTTTTTGTAGTTCCTATTATCAATAGGCTCAGCGGTCTCGATATAGTTCAAACCCTCCCTATCATCGAAGGAGAATTGGCTGAAGAGGTCAAGGCTAAGCCCGGGCTTGACACATTCCTTCTAGTAAAAGTGAGCAAAGAATCGATAGTAGAGCCTCTACCAAAAGGTAGAAACGTCTTGTTCAATTTGGTAAAAGCCAACGGATATACAGTGATCCCAAGTGGTAAGGCTTTAAGAAAAGGAGAAAAGGTTAAAGTAAGTATATTCGATACGAAGGGATTAACTGACTCTATTTTTAATTATGGTCGGTAGGAAACCAAAAGTCCTGTAGATGTCTAAACCATCAACAGAAAAATCATCACAGCCAGAGAGAATATTCGTATTAATTTCAAAAATTAGTTGGAGCTTTTGGAAAAGAATTCTACACACTTTCCTCTTTTCTGAGGTATTATCTTTACCTTTGCTTCTTTAAACTCTTTAGATAGCTCTTTACCCTCAAAGTAACGGTCTAAGAATATTGCTAAAGCTGAGCATTCAGAGTGAGGTTCATTACCAATGGCAACATTAAAATCTGATACATCTTCAGAGTAAAATTCTGGCGGGACTTTTTGGCTGCCTACTATTACCATAACATCCTTGCCCAATGACTTTATCCTTTCCAATACATCGCTAGCATCTATATTCTCACCGTAGGCTGTTAGATGAACAACAATTCCTCCTTTCTCTCTCCATTCTTTTACTGCTTTTCTCCACGGGATGCCCATCTTAAGAAAGAAAGGTCCACCAAACCTCTCTACAACTTTTTCAACAGTGTTTTTGATGTCTTTATCCTCCACATCGGATAGTATCACTCCAGATGCGCCAAGGGCACGAGCAGTCAATATAACGTGAGTAGTCAATCTCTCATCTCTTAAACGATGCCCCCATCTTAAGACTACAACTTCTGCCATTTTACTTCACAATTCATTCATATTCATGATAATTTGCTTAAACTTTCCTTTTATGCGCTAGTTAAAGAAGTTGGGACACGGGCATAAACCATCTCGCTTATCTTAGACTTTAGTGCATCTATGCCAAAGCCGGTCTTTGCCGAAGTTATCACAACATCTTGAGGCACCATGCCAAGGGCTTTTATCTTATCTTCAGTTTCATCCATATTTGTGAGGTCGAACTTGTTAAAGATAGGAAGGACATTTAAAGGAGAGACGCCAAGCTCGGCAAGAACGCTTACACAGCTTTGATATTTTCTAATCATATTTTCAAGAGGTTCACTGGCATCTATTACCAAAAGAACTAAGTTGGCATGAGTCAACTCCTCTAAGGTTGCCTTGAAGGCTTCTATCATGTATGGTGGGAGTCTGCTGATAAAGCCAACTGTATCCGATACTAAAACTCTTGATCCCGATAATTGCAGACTTCTCGTAGTGGTTGTGAGGGTTGTAAAAAGACCTTTGTCTGTATCTTTTCTCTCATTTACAAGTATGTTGAAAAGGCTCGTTTTACCTGCTCCGGTATAACCTGCAAAAGAAATCAGAGGCAAGTTAGTTCTAAGCCTTTGAAATCTGTATAGCTCACGTCTTTTGCTGACCCGCTTTAATTTTTTCGTTATTATGGCTATCCTCTTTTTTATCATCCTGTAATAGTCATCTACATCATACCTGCCTAAGCCAAAGAACCCCGGTTGCTCTCCCATCTTAGCCAGCCTTACTTTCTCTCTTGCTCTAGGGATTTCGTACCTTAGCTCAGCAAGTTGAACTTGCAACTTCGCCTCGGCGCTGGATGCTCTTTTATTAAATATCTCAAGGATCAGTCTTTCTCTATTGATGACTTCTACTCCAGTAAGCTTTGCAAGATTATAGATTTGAACTGATCTTAGTTTCTCATCAAATAGAATTGCATCAGCATTTAAATCCTTTAGAGTGCTTTTCAACTCTTCAGCCTTTCCCGAGCCCATACCATACTTGGCTTTGGATAGATACCTTTGAGTAATGAGCTTAGCTACCTCATAGCCTCCTGCTTCAGCCAAGCCCAAGGCTTCTTGTATTACAAATTTATCAGGGTATGTGACAAGAATTGCCTTCTTCAAGCAATCTATCTTATTTTTACGAATAAGATAAACGTTATCCCTAAAAGACTGCTCAAAGAGCATAAAGAATATATGAAAATAATGGTTATTATGACTTTAGTGAAATCTTGGAAGAATTCAGCCCAAAAAAGAGAGTTTTCGCTGCATTAAAGGGTGAAAAAGTGGACAGACCTCCTGTGACTTCCATAGGAGGCTGTGAGGGTACTCTAATAGTGGATGTTCAAAAGGCTACGGGAATTTATCTGCCAGATGCTCATAAGGAATCTGAAAAGATGGCCAGGCTTGCCATAGCAAGTCAAAACCTAACAGGGCTTGAGAACGTAAGAGTTCCCTTCGATTTTGTTGTAGAACCTGAAGCCTTAGGCTGTGTTATCAAGTGGCCTGATAAGATCGATCAAGAATTAACGATATTAACTCATACATATAAAACGCCAGACGATTTGGTTATGCCAGAAAATCTTCTTGAAAAGGGTAGAATTCCTGTTGTGCTAGAAGCCATTAAGATCATCAAAAAAGAAGTAGGAGAATCTTTACCTATTACAAGCTTCATGGTTGGACCTTTCACTCTTGGTGGAGGGCTTGTAGGAGTAAAGAACTTCTTGGTGTGGACGTTAAAAAACCCATATTATGTAGAGAAGTTTGTAGAGTTCAGCACTGACATCGTTTTGGAGTATGCCAAAGCCCAGTATAACGCAGGCTCAGACATAATAGCAATTTGTGAGCCTAATGCATCTTGTGATATGATAGACCCGAGAATGTTTAAGACTTATGTCAAGCCAGCGCTCACGAGAATCACTGACGAATTGGAAGGACTAAAAATTTTACATATCTGTGGAAAGGTTGGACCTATTATACAGGATATGGCTGATTGTGGCTTCGATGGAATAAGCATAGAAGAGCCTCTCGATATAAGAAAGATCAGACCGTTGATTGGTGATGTTAAAATCTTGGGTAATGTTCAATCAAAAAACCTCGCTCTAAATACTTCAGATGCTGTGAAAGAAGAGGTCAAAAAGGTTCTAGAGGCTGGTGTTGACTTAGTCGAAGCTGGAGAAGGAATCTTACTACCAACCCCTCTTGATAACGTAAAAGCTATGGTTGAAACTGTTAAAGAATGGAAGACTTCGTCCCAATAATTGTCTAAAATTCCCATATTTATATTTGTTAAGACAAATTCTTAAGAAACTAGAGTTAACGAATTAAATGGCTTGCAAAACAAAAAAGAAGGCATAATAAATTTCATTAGGTTAATAGGTAGATTGAAGAAGATAAAAAGGTCTGGATGGATAAGAAAAGTCGGTGTTAAGGAGCCAGAATCCGTAGCAGATCACACCTTCAGAACATCTATTCTCTGCATGATTATGGGAGATATGAAGAAACTCGACACATTGAAGATGTTAAAGATGGCTTTGATTCATGATGCTTCTGAATCTATCATAGGAGATTTGACTAAAGATGAAGGAGATGAATTACAAAAGAAGCAGTTAGAAAATGATGCCATGATTAGGATACTATCCTTATTGCCTAAAGATATAAGAAAGAATTATTCTGTTATTTGGAAGGATTTCCAAGATAAGGCATCAGTAGAAGCAAAGATCGTAAGAGAAATGGATAAGCTTGAGATGGTCTTTCAAGCCCTTGAGTATGAGGAGGAAGGCTATAACAAGGAAAAGTTATCAGAATTCTTGGATTCTGCAGAAAACTCCATAACTGATTCTGATACTAAAGCTATATTCAACGTTCTGAAAAGGAAGCACAAATTACGACTTTAAGTTATATTTGTCTATTCAAGAGTCAACTCCCATTTACACCAATAGCCTTGAGGTTTAGAGTCTGGTGGAGCGTTATGACACTTCACTTTAATACTGCTATTGAATATTTTTACAAAGTTTTCGAAGAAACTTTGCTCATAGCCTTGCATGCAAAGACCTTCCTACCACTTTTCAATCGGGATTCTTGTGGAGGGCATCTTTCAGCTATGATAACAGCTCTCTTATCTGAAAATTCTGTTATCTTCCAGCTTGCGATGATCGTCCATGGAAAGTATTTCAATGCTTCTAATACACTCTTTAATTCTCCTTTCTCAACCCCTATATACCTAATAATGTCTTTAGCTGAGACTTCACCAAGCTTCGCCCAAATCTCCTCATTAAACTTTGAAGCTATGTCCAGTCCAAAATTGTCTTCAACTTTGAGAAACCAGTGTGCGTCTACAAGTCTATATTGCCTTAGAAGAAACTCAGCATACTTGATCAACTTCTCATGGCTAAGTTCTCTGAAATTAAATCCAAGGGGCTGCTCCATGAATCCTGATTAAATGAAACATATCTTTAAAGTATTC
This sequence comes from uncultured Nitrososphaerales archaeon, assembly GCA_938091495.1. Taxonomy (GTDB): domain Archaea; phylum Thermoproteota; class Nitrososphaeria; order Nitrososphaerales; family JACAEJ01; genus JAVZMU01. The sequence continues at coordinate 21,680 of CALLJF010000047.1, forward strand.
TAACAACAGAGAATAATTGTTTAACTATACTTTGCGCTTAAGGGATAAAATCATTGGGTGTAATTTTCTATCTAGATATTTAATGTAGGAAAAGGATAAACTTGCATTTAACACATGATTATTTTCTTTTAGGAATATCTTCTGGTGGATCATCGATTCCTTTTTCATCTAGAATGAATACTGCTTCTCTCTCAGGATGATAAGGACTGTCCATCATCCTTGCTATCCTATTCTTACCAGCTTTTCTCAAATATATTCTATAAGTACTTGTGTGGGCCACTACATGCCCTCCCGTAGGTCTAGATGGATCACCAAAGAATACATCAGGGGCTGCTTGAACCTGATTAGTCACTACTACTGCCAAATTGTGAATCTCAGCTATTCTTAGCAAGTTATGCATGAACCTATTTAGCCTCTGCTGCCTCTCCGCCAAAGTTCCTCTACCCAAGAATTCAGCCCTATAGTGGGCAACGGCAGAATCTACAACCAGCAACTTTATCTTCTCCTTCTCTACTAGCCTTCCAACCTCTCTAACTATCAGCTCTTGATGGGCACTGTTATACGCCTTTGCCACTATTATCTTGCTAAGTATATCTTCAGGCTCTAGATCGTAGTTTTCTGCTATCTCTGCTATCCTTTCAGGTCTGAAGGTATTCTCAGTATCAACATAAATGGCTCCAGAATTTAATCCACCTTGCCCTTTTGGCATCTGAACTTTAACACATAAAGTATGGCATACTTGAGTCTTTCCTGAACCATACTCTCCATAAAACTCTGTCACAGCTTGAGTTTCAATTCCCCCACCCAACAGATCGTCAAGATTCTTCGATCCAGTGCTTATCCTATCTATGGCTTGGCGCTTTTTGTAAAGTTCAGTGGCAGATACGAACTCTTTCTCAAGTCTCCCTAATTCGACCAATCTTGCCCTTGCCTTGTTGATGAGGTCTATTGCTTTGCTTAAGTCGATGTTAACTGCATCAGCAATCTCTGATGGTCCTCTAGATACTAAATCCAGTATACTGTATATGCCAGCATCTGTGAGTTTCTGCTTTGTCGCTGGTCCCACACCGTCAAGGGATTCTAGTTCAAGTTCTTCTTCGCTCATGCTCGTCTAATAATTCTAATAGATAGATATTAATGTTAACCTATTTTTAACGAGACAAGTAAAGAGAAATTATGGGTTTATCCTCGTTATAGTTCTTGGGAATAGAGTCGTTGCTCTGATATGCTTTAAACCACAGACCCATCTCACAAGCCTCTCTATGCCAATACCAAAGCCTGAATGAGGAGGTAAACCGTATCTCCTTAAATCAAGATACCATGAAAAAGATTCTGTAGGTAAATCTTGCTTTCTTAATCTTTCCATTAAAGTATTGTAATCATGTATTCTTTGCCCCCCAGTCGCTATCTCACCATAGCCTTCAGGAGTCATCAGATCTGAAGACAGAGTCACTCTTTCATCTCTAGGGTCTGCCATGTGGTAAAAGCTCCTAGCGCTTATAGGATAGCCAGTTATGAAGAACGGTTTTTCAAAATTCTTCGATATGATATTTTCAGCCTCTGTCGGTATATCTTCTCCCCACTCAAATTCTATGCCTTTGCTCATGGCTATGTTTCTGGCTTCATCATAGGTTATCTTTGGAAAAGGAGCACTTGGAGGTGAGAACTTTCTCCCTATAATCTCAAACTCTTCAAAGCATTTTTCAACTACGCTATTTGTTATATACGATACCAGTTCTTCTTCTAGTTTCATTATGTCGTCATGAGTGGCGAAGGCTTGCTCTGCTTCTAGCATCCAGAACTCTGTTAGATGTTTAGCAGTCTTAGACTTTTCTGCTCTGAAGGCAGGTTGTAATACAAATACTTTTTCGAAAGAGCATATGGCAGCCTCTTCATATAGCTGGGCACTTTGAGTAAGATAAGCGATTTTACCAAAGTAATCTAAATTGAACAAAGTTGCCCCTCCTTCACAGGCTGATTGAACCAATGTTGGTGCATTAATCAAAAAGAAGCCTTGTTTTGTAAAGAATTCTATAGATGAGTAGATTAATTCAGACCTTATCCTTAGAATCGATCTGGCTTTTCTCCCTCTTATGGAAAGATGTCTATTATCATAAAGAAAGGATGGTGATTTTATGGCGCTTTTGGTTATAGGCCACTTTTCTGCTAATGATATTATCTGAAACTCTTTCACTGATAGTTCTTTACCTTTAGGAGCCCTTTTATCATCTCTTATTAAGCCTCCTACCATCACAGCAGACTCTAGGCTGACTCTTTTCATAGCATCAAGCGCATTTTCATCAGTAACTCCTTTCTTTCCTGCAACTTGAATGAATCCACTCCCATCTCTTATTAAACAGAATACTATGTTACCTATCATCCTCTTCGATGCTATCCAGCCCAATAGCCTAACATATTCTCCTTCACTGGACTTTAGAACTTTTGATACGTCATGAGTCCTAACTCTTAACCAACTCATATCCTCAATGATCTTGCTCAACGTTAAAATTTAGGTTAAGGCATTTTAAAAGTTTGATGATACAGATAGTAATCACTAAGCAAATTTTACATTAATATGGTAAAAGGAAAGTTTATCAGTATCAAACCTTCTTTTAGTTCAAATTTGGAAAAGAATCGATATGGAAAGCCTTTCTAACATAAAAAGATTTGATGAATTGATGGAAGATGTAAAGAAGATTAAAAGAGATCTATTGCTTAGGTCTATTGACGAAATTCTCGATGAAATCAGTAACGTTATCAAAAAGGCTAATAATGAGAGTCATAAGGCTACAAAGACTATTCTATTGCTCAAGCCTGAGAAATCTGTAACAGCAGAGAAGGCTTATGAAGAACTTTCTTCACTATTAGCAGACTTGAAGCAAGATTTAACACTAAAAAAAGAAAAAGGCGAGATAATTCGTAAACTAGACATTATAATATCTAGGATGGCTAGGCTCAAGGTCTTGCTCAAAAAATCCTTTGAGGCTCCTAACCCGGTCGTGAAAAGGATAATAGATATGACAAGATTAGAATTGAGTAAAAGCCTCAAGAATCTTCCAAAGAATAAAAGGGTAAAGAAATCCGTCTATACTCAATCAAAGATAACTTCCTTCACTAGCAAGAGTGATTAGAATGGTCAAGATGATAGATGTATCGAAGAAGCCTGAGCAATATAGAGAAGCTATGGCCTATGGGGAGATAAAACTAAAGCCCGAGACTATAAAGCTGATAAAAGAGGGTAAAATAGAGAAGGGAGATCCTATTCAAATTGCAAAATTAGCAGGGATCCAGGGAGCAAAGTTTACACCATCCATAATGCCTTTATGCCATCCTATCCCTATTGAAAATGTTGATGTTGATATTAGCATTGAAGATGATAGAATAATTGCAAAAGCGAAGGTAATCGCTAATAGCAAGACTGGAGTTGAAATGGAGGCTTTGACAGCAACAGTAATAGCTTTGCTCAATCTTTGGGATGTAGTTAAAAAGTATGAGAAAGACGAAAAAGGTCAGTATCCTACAACAGCCATCACGAATATTAGAGTAGTTAAGAAAATAAAGAAGGCATGACCGAAGTTTAACTGTATTGATGAAAATAAGGCTCATGTATAAATTCTAAACCATAATCACTTTATTTGGAGTTCAGATAGACTAGTCAAGTTCGCTTACTGCACGCTCTACCATGGATTCTACCCCTCTGTACGAGATTCGCCCTATATCCCAAACCAATAGTACCACTATAGCCACTGCTACGGTTTGTGCCGCCACCACCAGTTGTGATCCTATCCTCGGTACAAGGGCTATCAACTGTGATGCAACCCAGTATGCTACCGCTACAAGTATTGTCAAAGAGACGTCTATAACTACTCTCTTGAATGCCCTTGAGTGCTCAAAGGTTATCCCTGGCATCATACGAGCAAAAGTTTCAAAGTTTACGCCAGAAAGTGCAAATGCGTTGGCTACAAACCTAAAAGCAGTCAACGCAATTATAGCCAGTAGAATCACTAAAATGATCATACCCAGCGTTATTCCTGTACCTAGGATGGCTATATTGAAAGTGATTGAAATCAGTGGTAGTGATGAGTAACTCACAACTATGAGCCCGATCGTAGCTATGAAATATACGACTGTTTTCAGAATCCGTTCTTTGACTTCTCTTTGTGATTTGTTACCATAACCTGTCTCATGTATTAATCTGGTCATGGCTTCATCTACTATACGAGTTAGCCTTCTTCCAATATTCCAAAAGAAGAGCACCAGTATAGCGGCTACTACCAATTGAGATGCTGGAGCGATGATGTAACCTACTACAGGGATCATGGGAAGCAATGGAGCAAAAGACCAGTAGCCTATCAAGATTAAGATGATAAAAAGGAGGTTGACCAAAGTTCTGATTGCATGCCTAGCTTGCTCTGAAGTGGTATCAGGAATCAATTCAGCGAGATTCTCTGGTTTGAAACCTAGAAGACGAAGAGTACTACTCACAAACTTGATGAAGAAAAAGCACAATATTGCAAAAATGGCAATGTAGATGGCTGTGCCAAGAGAAATTCCGATGCCTAGCAGACTTATCTCGAAGGAAAATCTTAGTAACGGTAGAACGGAGTAGCTGATTATGATTATCCCTATCAAAGTTATAAGATACAGTACTGTCTTGACAAGGGCTCTCTCTATACGCCTATAAATTGAGTTGCTCTTTATGGTCAATTGTTAAGGCACTTAAGTTTGCTCAAATTAATAAAATGATATGCCATAAAACAGTTTGTTAAGATTTATATGCTTATCGACCTAAGAAAACATACCAATGAACAAAGATAATATTCAAATTGAATCTGGTTGTCAGATAATTACACTTTCTAAAGATTTCCTAATCATAACGCTCAAGCCTGAAATTGTTGAAAGGTTAAAGGAGGTTACAAAAGGCGATCATATGCTCAATCAGGCTGTATTGACTCTTTTAGCATGGGCTCATCGCCCAATAATACCTATCACAGATATCTTAGATGTTATAATAGAGGTTATGCCAAGCCCTCCAGGCAACCCAGAGCTCATGAAGTTGATCATAAAAAGCACTTATCACGGCGGTCAAAGGTTATATGAGGTTCATCTTAAGCCTGATGATGCCCAGAAGTTAGCCGATGAGATTAAGACGCTCATAAGCTCCAAATTCTAACCCTTCATTATTCGTATTAAACTTAAAAGTAAGAAAGAAATAATCACTTTCGAGTATATGAGCAAAATGCCTTCCCTCTGGGATTATGAAAAGATCGTTGGAGCCGATGTTATCAACGAGATAATGAGTCTAGGGGATAGGCTGGCAGGCAGAAGAATCATTCACATAAATTCAACAAAGGTTGGAGGAGGAGTTGCAGAGATACTCCAAAAGCTCCTACCTCTTCTAAACGATTGTAAACTAAATGTTGAATGGCGCGTCATTGAAGGAGACGACAAGTTCTTCAGAATCACAAAAGATTTTCATAACGCACTTCATGGAGCAGATTTAGAGATAAGCCAAGGAATGCTCGACCATTATCTTAAAGTTAACACGAAGAATGCAGAACAAATGGAGGATTTAAGCGAAGCAGACTTCGTTGTTATCCATGATCCTCAACCAGCTGCGATGATAAAGCATTTTCCTAAGAGAAAAGGAAAGTGGATATGGAGATGCCATATCGATGTCTCAACGCCAAATGTTAGGGTTTGGGAGTTTCTCAAAACTTTTGTTTCTCAATATGATGCTGCAGTCTTTCATATTGATAAATTCGCAAAGAAGGACCTTTTGATAAGACAGTTCATAATTCCGCCATCTATTGACCCTCTGAGCCCAAAAAATATGGAGATAAGTGCTGACGATATAGACAGAATTCTCTTAAAGCATGGAATAAAGAGAAAGAAGCCCATAATATCTCAGATAGGTCGATTCGATAGATTAAAGGATCCTACAGGCGTGGTCAGTATGTATAAGAGTGTGAAGAATCCTGGTGAAGTAGTGGATGTATTTAGGCTCTTTAGAGACGATGAATTCTTAGATCTAACACGGGCTGTTAAGAAGCGCATAGATTGTCAACTTTTGCTTGCTGGAGGTTTAGCTAAAGACGATCCTGAGGGGCAAGAAGTCTACCAAGAAGTTTTGAGAATGGTAAAAGGTGATAAGGATATCAAGATACTGATTCTCCCACCTTTTGCAGATATTGACATCAACGCGATACAGAGGGCTTCTCATGTAGTCCTTCAAAAGTCTTTGAAAGAAGGTTTTGCTTTGACGGTGAGTGAAGCTCTTTGGAAGGGCACACCTGTAGTGGGAGGGAATACTGGGGGCATACCTCTCCAAATAATCAACGGAGTAAACGGCTTTCTTGTAAATAGCATCGAAGAAGCTGCTGATAGAGTTCGATTCCTTCTTATGAATCCCCAAAAGGCAAAAGAGATGGGGAAGGCTGGAAGGGAGCACGTGAGAAAGAATTTCCTGATGACAAGGTATGTTAGGGACCATCTATTGATGTATCTGACTTTGGAGTTAATCCCAAGAAAACTCACTCAGCTCTAATTCCAAATTTGACTTAAAATTCGATGGTAAAGAATTTTTGTTCTAATAGCATGCTGTAAAGAAGGTTAAAAATTGAAGAATTTATTCGAATTTTGGTCTGAGATCGAAGCACTCTTGAAGTCTAATAGAAGAGTGTATATTCTAGCAGATTACGATGGAACTCTAACACCCATAGTCAATTATCCTGATCAAGCAATCTTAAATGCGAATAATAGAGATTTATTGGGATCTTTTGCAAAAGATAGAAGGTTCATATTAGCCATAATAACTGGGAGATCGCTCAAAGAGATTATCAACCTCGTTAAAATTCAAGGAGTTTATTACATTGGCAATCATGGATTGGAGATAAAGGGTCCTTCACTAAACTTCATACACCCAGTTGCAGAGAAACTCTCACCCATAATTTCAAAGATATGTAAGAAACTGAAAGCGAAGTTCGAATCCATTAATGGAGTAATAGTCGAGGATAAAGGATTGACGGCCAGTATTCATTACAGGATGGCACCAAAAAGAATGATTGGAGAGATAAAGAAGGCTGTTAAGAGTATGGTAAGATCGCATGTAGATTTTGAGATTAGGCATGGAAAGATGGTGGTTGAAATAAGACCGAAGGTTTCTTGGGATAAGGGCGATGCAGCATTATGGTTAATTCAAAAATTAGGAGAAGATGGAATCCCGGTATACATTGGGGATGACAAGACGGACGAGGATGCCTTTAAGAAGATAGATCGGGGTTTGACGGTTCTCGTCTCCAGTAAGAGGAGGAGATCAAATGCCAGATACTACCTTAAAAGCCCAGAAGATGTGCACAAATTCCTTCACAGGTTGCTCAATTTTTGACTTGTTTAGGTGCTTTCCAAATGCTTAAAAGATATTTAACGGAGATAGAAGTATATAGCTATAATGAAAAGGCTCAAGATCTGTGTCAACAGCCAGACACCATTAATAAGGTTCAAGTTAGGGTATCCTGAACTTCTAGAGAAGTACGGTACTCTTGAAGAACCCATCGACCTAAAGATGCTCGTCGAAGGCGAGGATTACGAGTATACACCAGGAGGAGTAACAGCCATGCTCTACCCTCTCCTAAAAAGGATGACTAAAGAGGACATAATCTATGAACCAAGTTGGGTATCACTCGGTCCAAATGCCCCATCACAAGTATTTTTGGATGGAATGATGTTATATAATGTATCTTTAGAGGATAGAGATATTCATCTTTACTCTAGTTTCAAGGAGGGGATATGGCAAGAGATTCATGGCTTAAGTCAGATGCAGATCAGACCTTCAGAGTATGAGGCATACACAAGATATAACTGGGCTACAGCCCAAGTTTTGTTCAAATTATTGCCCGGAGTGGATCTTTTCTGGATACATGATTTTCAGCAACTGCAGATAGGCAATTTGATAGGACCGTCTGCTCCTGCGATTTTCCGTTGGCATATTCCATTTCGCCTAGAAAACTTGTCCAAGAGGGTTAGAACGTTCATTTTAAAGAACATAGAGGCTTTCGATGCCATGATAGTGAGTACAAGAAGAGAACTGGAGGGGTTGATACATGCGGGCTATCATGGGAAGGCTTATCAAGTTTACCCATACGTCGATCCTGATAAGTGGGATCGACCATCCAGTTCAGTTTTAGACAAGTTTAGGAATAAATTTGCGTTAAAAGATGAGAGTTTTCTGCTTACCGTTGCTAGAATGGATAGGATAAAGGGTCAAGATGTTGCTATAAAGGCTCTATCTCTTTTGAAGGGCATGTTTCCTGATCTGAAGCTCGTTCTGGTTGGAAATGGTAGTTTTACGAGTAGTAGTGTGGGAGGGCTTGCCCATCCAAAAGGCTTTGTTTGGCGCGAGGAGTTGCAGAAACTTGTTAAAGAACTCAAGGTTGAAGATTCGGTAATATTCACAGGTTACTTGAAGAGTGAGGAGATTAAAGCTGCATACACTTTGGCTGAGGCAGTTATTGTGCCTTCTTACGCTGAGGGTTTTAACCTTACTACGATAGAGGGATGGCTCTACAAAAAACCTGTCATAGTAAGCAGAGGTGCAGGCTCTTCCGAACTTGTAAACGAAGGAGTAAACGGCTACACCTTTGACTTTCATAATCCAAATGATTTGGCAGAAAAGATTGGAATGCTATTAACGAACAAAGAAGCCTCTATGAAGATGGGAGATAATGGCTTCTATACTTCAAGGCAGTGCCATGTAGACAACGCTGTCAAAAGACTTACTGAAATATTCGACGAAGTCGTAAAACAGTTCTGAATCTTTCCCTTTAATTTACTTCTTATATTACCGCTAAGCAATTATATACCATATCATGGCTCATATCCTCCATGAGTGGAGGAGCTCTTTTGTGCTTATCGTGGTGAAAGAAAATGTCAAAGGCTTATGAAGAGCATAAGAAATTAGCTCCAAAGAGTGTAAATGTATCAATAATAACTGTAAGCTCATCTAGGTATGAGAAGGCTTCTCAAGGAATATTTGTTGAGGATGAATCTGGATTGAAAGCAGTAGAAATGATAAAAGCAAGTGGTCATAAAATAGTATCAAGAAAGCTAATAAATGATGATGAAGAGATGATAAAGTTAGAAGTTTTACGCAGTTTATACGATGAAGATGCTGATGCCGTAATCCTAACAGGTGGGACAGGGTTAGCAAAAAGAGATTTAACTTATGAGTCCATAAAGCCTTTATTGGATAAAGAGATAGTAGGATTTGGAGAATTGTTCAGAGCTATAAGCTATCAAAAGATAGGCTCCTCAGCTTATCTTTCAAGGGCTTTAGCAGGAACTTTAAATGGCAAACTTATATTTTGCTTGCCAGGTTCGCCAAATGCTGTAGAACTAGCTTTAAGCCTGATTCTACCAGAATTATCTCATATGATTTATCTAGTAAGAATGTGAGAGAATGCTTCTTGATTCCTATGGAAGATTGACTTATAATCTAAGAGTATCTGTAACATCAAAGTGCAATTTAAATTGTATATTTTGCCATAAAGAAGGAAATAATGTTCTAGAAGATAAGCTCACTCCAGAGGGAATTGAGGAAGTTGTGAAAATTGCAACGAGCTATGGCGCTAGAAAAGTGAAGATAACTGGAGGTGAGCCTTTGATCAGAAAAGATATAATTGAAATAGTGAACAGAGTAGCATCCGTTCAAGGAATTCAAGAACTATCCATGGTCACAAATGCATCTCTGTTAGAGCCTTTGGCTGAGCCTTTGAAGAAAGCAGGTTTGGATAGAGTAAATGTCAATATACCTTCTCTCAATCCAAAAAAATACCATGAAGTTACAAAAGGTAATCTTGAGCTTGCTATAAGAGGAATTAGATCTGCCGTAAAGCATGAATTGATACCTGTGAAGATAAACATGGTACTTTTGAGAGGGATAAATGATGATGAGCTTGATGATTATATAAAATTCTCAAGTGAATTAAATTCACAGATTCAAGTTATTGAGTTAGAGCCTTTGAGGATAAAGAGTGAACTTTATGATGAGATGTATTTAGAACCAAGCCCTATTGAGAGAATTCTTGAGAATAGAGCTTTAAAATCATGGGTTAGAGAATCCATGCATAGAAGAAGAGTTTATGACCTTGGCAATGCTATTGTTGAAGTGGTTCACCCAATAGACAATACAGAATTTTGCGCCTTTTGCAATAGAATTCGTTTAACGAATGATGGTGCCTTTAAGCCATGTTTGATGAGGAACGATAATAAAGTATACATAAACGATGCCATTGCTAAAAGTGATCATTCCAAAATTCTTAAGGCTTATCTAGAATCTGTAATGAACCGTGAGCCTTATTTCAAGCCCTGATAAATTATATTATTTTATAATCGAGAGAGATATACTCCTCAATGCTTGGCTTGAAATACTCATCGCGATACTTTACATGAGTTGGATGATCTCTATACTCCTTTAACAAT
>CALLJF010000048.1 GCA_938091495.1 uncultured Nitrososphaerales archaeon
TTCGGATGGGCAAATACAGAATATTGTTTGAACTACGACCAGAAGAATATAGTCATATTCGCAGTACTGCCTCGAAAGGTAGCTTACTGAGGTTCATCCAGTAGCACTGATAGTAGAAGAATCGTACTATAAGTGAAAAACCACCATCTGAATATAATGGTTGACACGCTCTCTTTTTTATTATAAAACATTTTGAGAGATTCATCCTAGAAAGATTATCTCTACTTCAAAAGGCTTTTTGGCTATCTCTTTTTTCAACTCTTCTTCTTCAGTAAATACGGCTTTAGTATTAGTTATAATAGCTGTTGCTAAGGAGCTACAATCAGCAAGAGATATCGCTCTTTCACACTTTAGCTCTCCTGTCTTCATCGCCAATTCGATAGAGTTATGAACGGAAATCATATTCGATAGCAAAATCTTCTCCATCTTCTCACGAGCGAACTCCTTTCCCTTGAGCCTACACATTACGTAGAAGGTTTCTGATATAGTATAGAGGGAGCAGTAGGCTCTCTCATCAGGCTTAAGATTGGCAAAGTAGTCCCTTACATCTTCTCCGAGGTGAGAGCCTATCAGGTACTCTATAATAGCACTCGTATCAAGAGTGAGATTTCCCTGCAAGCGACTCAAGCCTTCTCTCCTCTCCTCGCCTTAAGTCTCTCAATATAGTTCGTGCCTCCTCTTTTTCTAAACATCCAAAAAGGGAGAGTAACTTCTCTCTATCCTTTTGACCCTTATGATAAAATTCTAGAAGCTCTTTTATGGCTTCACTGAGTGAGACTCTTCTACCAGATCTTTGCTGAAGCTCAGCCGCAAAAGTGAAGAGCATCCTTTTAACCTTCTCATCGATCTGTATAGTCCCCATAATCAACACATTCTATAGAATGTACAGCATATATATAAGCTACATTTTTTTGACATTTAGCAGAGTATGATCAATGTTTAAATATTTCCAACCATAGTAGTATTTTTGATTACCATGGTAGAACTGAAGCAGAGAGTTAGTAATAAGGGGCAGGTTCTCATACCTAAAGTATTAAGAGAGAAGTATGGGGTAAAGGAGGGAGGGTACATAATCATAGAGCCTAGGGATGAAGGCATCCTTCTAAAAAGTAGACCATCCCCAGATGAGATCATCACTATGCTTGAGCAACACGTTGCAAAGCTCAGAGGCTCTGGAGTGAAAGGCCCTAAACTTGGTGATCTTAAAGCTGTGTATCTTGAGATGGAGTTCGAAAATAGGCTTTGAAGCTCTTTCTGGATGCGAGCTTCCTTATCTACCTGAACTCTTCAACCCATGATGATAGAAAGGCTTTGGATAGTCTTTTCCATGAACTTCTCAGCAAAGATCTTTACACCAACCTACTCGTAATAGATGAGACTCTTTACATTTCTAAGACCAAGTATGGAGTCCCCTATGATGTTACACTGGACTTCTTCAAGAAGATCGTGCTACCCTACGTTGAAGCCATACCTATAGATGAGTCTGACCTTGAGGCTATGGAGGGGTATCTTATTAAATATGATGTTAAACCATCAGATGCCATACATCTAGCCACGATGGAGAAAAGAAGCATAGCTCATATAGTCTCTGAAGATGAAGAGTTTGATCGTATCAAGGAAATTCGTCGAATCTGGTTATCCAAGTTTTAATAAGGATTTTCAGGGTATAAGGTTTAATAACACGGATATTCTATTTTGTTATATGGTCAACTTGAGTGAAGTTTTGGAGCTCTTCAAGGAACATGAGTCTAATAGGAAGTGGTTTGAGGAGAATCATGGGAGCCTTGTGAAAAGTTATAATGGTAATTTTATAGCCATTTACCAACAAAAAGTTGTCGACTTTGATGAAGATGTTAAGAGGCTTATAGAGAGAGTTAAGAAGAATTATCCTTTAGATAAGGTTTCTGTTGAACATGTAAGCAAAGAGAAACTACAGTTGATACTATGAGAATACGTGGCTTCTTGAACAGAGATTATGAACCTCCTGCCCCTTTCATCAAGGTTTTGCTCATCTCCAAGAACTCAAACATACGTAAATTCTTGGATTTACACATAGATACGGGAGCCTCATCAACGATAATACTGGATAAAGATGCAAGATACCTTGGATTGGATATTAAAAGCCTCAAAAAGGCTAAGAGAAACATTGGTGGAATAGGTGGGCTGATTGATACCTACCTCATTAAGGACGCAATAATGATATTCAAAACTGAGGAAGGAATGATTTATGAGGAAAGGTTGAATCTGCTTGTGGGAGTACACAAATTAAATAAACTTACCGAAAAGGAAAGAAGACTTATCATAAGGTTCCCATCACTGCTTGGCCGTAACGTCTTAAGAAAGTTCAGATTGATATATGATGAGAGGTCTAACGAAGTCTTCATGGAAAGCTAGCTTGTATCATTTCTATCTACCCAACACAGTCGACCCATACTCAATAGATGAAGAAGTGCTGTTCAGTGAAGAGGTTCATCCAGTAGCACTGATAGTAGAAGAATCATACTATAAGTGAGAAACGTTTATCAAAGTTTATCTAGGCAGATTCATAAACTAAGTCAATCATGTATGTTATTATCTCTGAAAATGTCCTTAGACACATTTTGCGTAAGCATCACGATATTGCTAAACTTATTAATGTGAAAGGCGAGGAGCTTAGAGGGATTTTTAGCCGATATTGTCGAAAATCCTGACGAGGCATACATGGATGAATTTGACGTAAAGTATTTCATGAAGAAAGTTGACGAGAAGGTGCTAAGTAGATAGAATTAAAGCTAAATCAATATGAGCAGTATTTAGAGTATGTTAAGTTTGATCTTTACGGAATTGCTAAGAGGCTAAGAAGAGTTAGAAGACGAGACCGTTACTATAGCTAAAGAGTGTGCACCACAAAGTTTAGCAGAAGAGATTGCTTAGAGTGCTAGGAATAGAATCCATTAAGAGGGCTCGTTATTAATATTATAGTAGTGAAATACATCCTCTAGGCTTGGCTCACTAACAGTCACGTTTACTACCTTTCCATTATGCCTTGTGATCATATCAAGTAATTCAGAGAGAGCACTTTCCTTATCTTCAACTATTGCTTGTAACATAATAGACTGTCCATCATCAATTTCTCTTATAGTCCATTTTGCATTATTTAAGAGATTATCATTGAAAATCGTATTTAAAGAAAGGTTGCGAGCTATCACTCTTATGCTCTTTTTCTCCAGAATCTTAGTCTTAAGTTCACTTGGAGTTCCTTTTATGACGATCTTCCCTTGATTGATTATAGAAACATTATGGCATAGTTCATCTGCCTCGAACATATTTTGAGTTGCCAATAGAATAGTCTTGCCTTTTTCCTCGTTAAGCCATCTAATCGTATTACGTATGCGCCTTGAGAATTGGGGGTCTAAGCTCATCGTAGGTTCATCGAAGAACAATATTGGTGCATCGTTGATCAAGGCTTTTGCAAAACTTAGCCTTACCTTTTGCCCTGATGAGTAATTCTCGACAAGCTCATCAGCCTTTTCTTCAAGCCCCACTAAAGCCAAAAGCTCATCTATTCTTTGCCTTGCCAAATCTTTAGGTACATGATAAAGTTTTGAGAAGTAAAGCAAGTTCTCCCTACCTGTTAGCTTCCAGTAAAGAGCCCTCTCACCTGTCAGCATGACACCTATGCTTTCTCTAACCCTAACTGGTTCCTTCAGAATATCATAGCCATTTACCTTCGCAGTTCCACTATCGGGTATTATGAGAGTGCTCAAGACCTTGATCAGAGTAGTCTTGCCAGCCCCATTTGGACCCAGTAGTCCTACTATTTCTCCTTCTTTGACCCTTAAGCTCAATCCATCCAAGGCTTTTATTTCTATCTTCTCTCCTGTAAAGGGTAACCTACCTCTTCTCTTCTTAGTTAAGAAAGTCTTTGTCAGATCGTTAGCAATGATGGCATCCAACATAATTATTTCATCTAATCAAAAATATATCTTTTTAAGAATTAATCTGACTAATACACATATCCTATGAGCCTTCCACCTAAACCAAGGTTTAAGGCTTCAATATGGGACATGACCCCTTTTGGGGTCGATACGATCAATACTCCACTACCTATGGCTGGCAAAAATCTACGCTCCCAATCGCTATAACGGTCTTTCTTAACAGCGAATCTAGGCGAGATTATACCACATTTGTTAACCCTTCCCAAAAGCTGAATCCTCAATTTACCAGACAAACCATCATCAATATACTCGAACTCTCCAATGTATTTGTATTTTTGCATAGTCTTTAAGACTTCACTGGCAAGTTTAGAGGCAGGTATAACAAGGCACTCTTTTTTCTTCCTGATTTCATTATTATAAATTGTTGAGAATAAGTTAGCCAAAACATTCTTAGCAGGCATGAACATCACTCAAACTTTCTGAAGCCAAGCTTTTCAGCAACTTCTCTAAAACATTGCCTACATAGCATTATATTATACTTTTGTATGACAGGCCCGTACTGGCCACACCTTTTACAGTACCTGGAGCCTTTACCGAACTTTTTTGGCTTGCCGTGCCTAATCTTGACCATTAGTAAACTTCAACCCCCAGTGCTTCTTTGAAGAATTTTATTGCCTCTTCCCGATTAACAAAATGATTCTTACCTATCATGGATCTTGCTCTTCTTCGCCTAGACACTCGATAGCCAGGTCGCTCTAACAAGACAGATACGTTTAAGCCAAATATTCCTGTTTCAGGATCGTATTTCGTGCCTGGTATTTCTATATGCTCTCTTATACCAAAGGAACAACTTCCTCTCTCATCGAAGGATGAAACGGGAAGCCTCATCCCTTTTGCAAGCAAAAGGCGTTTAAGAATCCTCAAAGCATTATCGCCCCTAAGAGTGACCGCGGTGGCTATGGATTCTCCTTTATGAATGCCAAAGTCACGCACAGTTCTTTTTGCCTTTCTAGGGCAAGGTTTTTGATTTGATAAATCTTCAAGAATCTTCTTCGCCTTTTCAAGTATATCGCCTGATCTGCCAACTCCTATGTTGAGTACTACTTTACCTATCTTGATCTCCCGCATCACATTCTCAGCCATCTTTATTGTCTGAGAGTTTGACAAAAATTAAACTCCCTCGCTAATAGTAATTAAAGGATTTTTCTCGCCAACCACGAAGACGATATCGGATGGTAGTTCGGTTAATTTACCTTCAACAGATAGTGAAACCATTTTAGGACGAGAGAAGGAGCCTTGTTTTAATTGTTCTATCCTGCCAAGCTGGCCAACTTTCTTCCCTTTGGTTATAATAGCCAAGTTGTCTTTCTCCAACTTCACAGATTTTATGATTTTTTGGGAAGGTATCTCCAACAAACAAACGTCCCCTATATTTAGTTTTATCCCATTATCAGTAAGAATAGACCTACCATCATGGAGACCATATTGGATGAGTCCTCCCTTAACGGTCTTCTTCACCTTGACTTTGCATAACTTTAGAGATTTCTCAGAATCATTGATCACTATAGGATGAAGGGGGTTACCTTGAACTGGAACCAGCCTAAAGGTTTTGCCAATAGAGGGAATTTCAACGACATCCATCAAGCCAACAGGAAAATCTGGCACTCTTCTAGGAATACCATCAACTAATATCTTTCCCTCATAAATAACTGTTTTTGCTTCTCTATAAGTCCTAACCAAGCCCAGTACATCTCGAATCAGCACGGATATAGGATAGCTCTCTTGTTTGGGGTGTGGACCCGGAGCTACTGTTACAGTGAACCGATTTCTCTTTCTAGGAATCTTCCAGAAGGCTGGTGCCTTTGATCTCTTAGTCCTCTTATCTCCGCCCATCTTCGTCATTCATTAAGCCCCCTTTGACGTGCTTCTAACTTATCTTTTCTCCACTTGTCATCAAGGTTCAAACTCATAATCGTGACTTTCGATGAGTGAATCTTTACTGGTATAGTTCCACCTGCTATCTTTTCACGAGTGACACCCTCTATTGTTATTCTTCCGGTCTTCACGTCTACTCCAGTAACTTTGCCTTCTATCCCTTTATACTCTCCTCTCATTATCTTTACAGTATCGCCCTTTCTAACTCGTATGGATCGTACTCCATATTTAGAAATCAATTCATCAGAGAGACGTGAAGAAAGTCTTTTTGACTTGGCATGTATTGGAGCTTTGAAGAGTTTTTTTCTTACTTTATATGGTTTTGATGACATTTTAGTCTCCTTTTAGACTATTATGCTGGCCAAGTTCGCTATCCTTGGCCAACGCTCTGCTGCTTCTGCTGCTGCAGGCCCCTTTATGTCCGTACCCTTTAATTCGCCTTCAGGAGTGACTATCACAGCAGCGTTATCTTCGAACATGACTCTCACACCACTTATCCTTCTAATAGGGTACCTCTGTCTTATGATCACTGCTCCGAAAGTCTGCTTCTTTAATTCAGGAGGACCCTTTTTCACTACAGTTATAATGTAATCCCCAACTGAGGCTGTTGGGATGCGCCTTAACCTGCCCTTATACCCTGTTACTTGTACCACCCTCAAAGTCTTTGCCCCAGTGTTGTCTGCACAAGTTATTACAGAATTTACAGGTATGGCTCTAGTTACATAGAGTTTGAACTCTTCTACACCCTTCGCTGAGACGGCACGAGATTTTTTAGACATTTTATTCACCTAACTTTTCAACAACTACAAAAGATATCGTCTTTGCCAAGGCTCTACACTCCGCTATCTTCACAGAGTCTCCTTCCTTTACTCCAAGGCATGGTGGTAGATGGACATGAATCTTACTTCTACGCTTTTCATACCTCATATACTTCTTTATGTATTGCAAATATTCTCTCTCAATTATCGCCATATCTCTGGCTTTTATACTTACAGCCTTACCTTCTAAGATTCTGCCCCTTACACTTAATGAACCGTGGAAAGGGCAAAATTTGTCATTACAAGATTTTATAGGCGGTTTGACGTCTATACCTATATTCCTCATATCATCACCTGAACTTTTCCAATCGGTCCTCAGGCCTTCCTATGAGCAAAGAACCATGAATCTTCACTTTTATGTTGTCTGGCAAATTGAAGATAAAAGCAGAGCAGGCTTTAGGTATTATCTTTACGTTATCTTTTACATAAAGTTTTAATGTGTTCTTAGTTTCATCAACAACTTTGCCTGAGAGATTCTTTATATTAGGATCACTACTCTCGATAATACGGGCTTCTAACCCTATCAATTCATGGAACTTGATCGTAGTGGGCGTAATCTTCATCTATGACACCAAAGTTTTAACGTTCGATTTAATGGTATTTTAACCCTCAAACTCCAAGTATAAAAGTCTAGTCCTCTAACTTATTCCTACCCATATAGCAAACTTCTAGATCATCAATCTTAGGATGCAAGGCAGGTTCCCTCTAAATTTCTCTTTGACAAGCCAGACATACTTCCAAAAGTAGTCCAAGGCTTGGCCTTCTCTTTTCTTCTAAATATATATAGGCACTTCATCATGGGAGGTATTCAAAGGGATGGCTTTTATCAATCCTGCTCTTTCAGCCTTTATTGCAACAATTCCTGGGATGATGCTCACCCCTAGACCTTGAGAAACTCCCATAGTTATGGCTGTAGACTTACCTAATCGAAGTTTGATGTTTAGCTTTTTATGGTCAATTTCATGGGAACTAAATAGATTTTTCAATCATAAAATTCAAGTCAGAATTTTCCTCTCCTAGTATTAATGGATAATTGATCAATTCCTCGATTTCTATTCTCTCTTTTGAGGATAGTTCGTGGCTTGGTGCAGATATGACAAAAAATCTGTCCCTAGCGATCTCTACACTATCAAAGCCTTGCATCCTTTCCTTCAAAAATTCTCTAGTTAGCTGTATCGATACTAGATCGACGCGTTTACTCTCTAACATTTCTAAAGATAAAAACTCGTTCAAAATTTCGAGTGAAAATTCAATGCAAGGGTTCATGGTTTTGAAATTACTAACTAGATGGTAAAATATGCTCGCCAGGCACTTCGTTCGCTGCGATTCTTATGTACCCCTTTGTCTCTGTTCTGGGGGAAGTAATAATTCTAGGGTTGTTCAGAATTTCTAAGATCTTCCTAGCTACGTTTACCACCTGTCTGCCTTCATCTGTGAGAGTAACTCCTTTGATATTCCTTTCGAAGATTTTGACCATAAAGTAATCTTCCAGCTTGTCCATCTGATTCATCAAGTGACCGTCGTTGTTTTAAGGTTCTGGGCTGCCTTTGTGAAGCTCTTTGTATTAACCACTTCAAGCAGGGTTCGAAAATCAGATATCTTAGGCTCCCTCATATATTAATGAATACTTAAGACAATGTTTAAAAAGATTTAATACCCCTTCAAAAAGAATCCTAATGACAGAGAAGGTAAAGCTGGCCTTCATAGGTGGATTTCTCGGTGCAGGTAAAACCAGCCTGATGATAGAACTTGGGAAAAGATTGACCTTATCCGGTAGGAGAGTAGCCCTTATTACCAACGATCAAGGCGAAGTCCTTGTAGATACCAAGACAATAAAAGTTTTGGATTTCCTTGCGCAGAGGTTTTGAGAGGATGTTTTTGCTGCAAATTTCCAGACTTTATGGATTCTCTTCATGAGATTCTTGCCAAGATTAAACCCAATGTTGTACTTGCAGAGCCAGTTGGAAGTTGCACAGACCTTTTTGCAACAATCTATGCTCCTTTAAGAAAGTATTATAGGGATGAGATTAGCCTATCACCCTTTCTTGTACTTGTAGACGCGTCCACAATTTTAAATTATAATCAAAAGTTTAATCTCATACTCCCAAGGGCTCCGTTAGGATTTCTTATTTCTTGGCAGATCAAGGAGGCAGACATAATTGGAATCAACAAGTTGGATTTGGTGGGAGACTCACAACTTACAGAAGTAAAGAATCTTTTAAGTGATATCAATCAAGAGGCAGAATTGTTCCTTCTTTCAGCAAGAACTGGCTACAACTTGGATGAATTGACAAAGATATTAATGGAAAGAGAGCATCATACTCGCTCTTCCGTTGATGTTGATTATGATATGTATGGCACTGCTGAAATTGAGCTCGGCTGGTTCAATGGTTCTTGGAAAGTAACTTCTGAAAATAACATCAGGCCAGAAGAGTTTGTTACAGAAATGATGACAGAGACAGCAAGAAGAATAGAGAGCAAAGGCGGTCAAGTAATACACTTGAAACTTAACTTCTCAACTATGGAAGGGTCTGCTAAGGCTAGTCTAATAAACCTTGAGCAAGGCATTGGCTTCACAAATAAATTATCTTCTTCAAAGGCTATGGATATTATAATGAACGTAAGGGCGAAACTTGATCCCGATGGCATCACGGAATGTGTTCTTGAAACTCTCAAAACTGTAGCTTTGAGGCATAAAGTTGAATACTCTGACTGGTTTGCAAAGAGCTTCAGACCTTCCTTTCCAAAACCCTACTACCGTCTACCTA
Source organism: uncultured Nitrososphaerales archaeon (assembly GCA_938091495.1). Classification (GTDB taxonomy): domain Archaea; phylum Thermoproteota; class Nitrososphaeria; order Nitrososphaerales; family JACAEJ01; genus JAVZMU01. The sequence continues at coordinate 9,439 of CALLJF010000048.1, forward strand.
GGACATAATGGATGATATGAAATGAAAGTTCTATTCGTTAACCCGCCCCGATATGACGGTTTATCAGTCATAAGGGAGGATAGATATGAGATAGTAAATAGATACTTAGTTAACCCTCCTTATTCCCTAACACAGATAGCCTCTGTTTTAAGGGAAGAGGGCGAAGAGGTTCAGGTGATTGACGCCAACTCTGAAAACTTCTCATACTTTGAGGCTAAGGAAAGAATAAGGAAGAGTAGACCTGACATTGTTGCTTTCAGGTTTACCCCAACAACCATTAAGGCCGACATGGAAACGGCAAAGATCGCAAAATCCCTTTACCCTAACGTTGTGACGATAGGTATGTGCTGGACGCTGAAAAGGTTTGCTGGGAAAATCATAAGGGATAACGACAACTTAGACATTTATCTAAGGGGCGAATATGGAACCTATGAGATTATATTTCTCGAACTGATAGAGGCAATGAATCAAGGGTTGCCTTTGGACGCGGTCAAAGGCATATCCTTCAGAGGCCGGGATGTTATTTCGACAGACCCCTGCACTGCGGGCTACTTCTATGAACCACCTATACCTGCCTACGACCTCTTACCCCCTCGGCAAATACTACATTAGCCCAAAGCACAGCAGACATTCACCCTTCACCATCATCTACACTTCTATGGGCTACCCATACAGTTGCATCTTCTGTGTCATGAGAGAGACCACATGGAGAAGAATTCTGGAAGACGGACGTAGGTATTGCTATGCAGAATATGTCTCTAGCTGCTGTGAATGAAGGATTGGCTAGTTGCATGATTGTTGCCTTCAGGGAAGAGGAAGTTAAGAAAGCATTAGCAATTAGGCCGGAAGAACGCGTAATGCTTTAATGCCCATAGGTTATCCTATGGAAAAGAAAGGCCCTGTAACTAACCGGAAACCCCTGCATGAAATAGTCCGCTGGGTAACCTAAACAGTATAACGGATCGCTGTGGACAACCATGGCTGTTCCTAGTGCGGTCCCTGAATCTATAAATTGGATGGGTATTTGATTATGATAAGGCTTCAAGAAACTCTACAAAAGGTTTATCACGATGCAACGGAAATACTTCTGGGATGGAAATGAAAGTTACCCTTTCTGTGATTAAAGCAGATGTAGGAAGCTTGGTAGGTCATCATGTAGTTCATCCAGATCAGATAAGAGTGGCGTCTGAGAAGTTGAAAGAGGCAAAAGACTCGGGTCTGCTCATAGATTATTACGTCACAAACGCTGGAGACGATCTTCAGCTGATAATGACTCATAGCAAAGGTGTGAATAGTGAAGAAGTTCACAAGCTGGCTTGGGATACTTTCAGTGAAGTGACGGAGAAAGTCTCAAAAAAGTTAAAACTATACGCTGCTGGTCAAGATTTGCTTGGAACCGCTTTCTCTGGTAACGTTAAAGGAATGGGGCCAGGCGTTGCTGAAGGTGAGTTCGAGGAGCGTATCAGCGAACCTATAATAATATTCATGGCTGATAAAACAGAGCCTGGAGCTTGGAACCTTCCTCTCTATAAGATCTTTGCTGACCCTTTTAATACTGCAGGTTTAGTGATAGATGAAAGTTTACACGAAGGCTTTATCTTTAGAGTTATGGACGTTTATGAAGATAAAATAGTTGATCTTAAAGCTCCTGAAGAGATTTATGACATACTGGCTTTGATAGGAACCCCAGCTAGATACATAATCCATTCTATTCTTAGGCACAAAGACAATCTTTTGGCAGCTGTAGCAAGTACTGCAAGATTATCCCTAATAGCAGGAAGATACGTTGGCAAGGACGATCCTGTCATGTTCGTGAGGGCTCAGCATGGTCTGCCTGCAGTAGGAGAAATTCTAGAACCTTTCGCTTTTCCACATCTTGTGGCAGGATGGATGAGGGGATCACATCATGGACCCTTGATGCCTGTCTCGATGAAGAATGCGAAGTGCACAAGATTTGATGGCCCACCTAGAGTTGCAGCTCTTGGATTTCAACTCAACGAAGGTAAGCTTATAGGTCCTGAAGATATGTTTGACGATCCAGCCTTTGATAGAGCTAGAGACATGACTAATAGAGTAGCTGATTACTTAAGGTTGCACGGTCCATTCATGCCAGCAAGACTGGGCCCGGAAGAGATGGAGTATACAACTCTTGCAGCCGTTTTAAAGAAGCTGGAAGCAAGGTTTAGACCAGCAGGAAAGGCTCGATAGTTTTAAGATTTAGGTCGGTGCGACATATAGAGTTAGTAGATGGTATTCATTGGGTCGACTTACAAGAGGAGCTTAAGAAGTGCATCGAATTGGGTTAAAAAGTTACAAAGGCTGTTTAAACTTAGTTTTGTATCGCTAGATTTATTTCGTCTTATCGGTCGATAGAATTAGGAAGCAAGATGAACATAAAGTTGAAAGAAAGAATTATGATAATAAATTTCAAGAATTATCTGGAAGCCTCAGGTGAAGGAGCTATAAGATTAGCAAAGGTCGCAGAGGGTGTAGCTAAAGAGCTTGATGTTGAGATAGTTGTTGCCCCACCTATTCCTGATCTATCGATCGTGGCTAAATCTGTTAGTATACCAGTCTTTGCCCAGCATGTAGATTTGGCTGAGCCTGGAAGTACAACGGGATCGATAGTCCCAGAGATAATTAAAGCATCTGGTGGTTGTGGCACTCTTTTGAACCACAGTGAAAAGAGAGTGTCTATCAAAGTGATAAAGGAGATAATACCAAAGCTGAAGGATTTGGGACTTTATTCTGTAGTATGCGCCAAGACCCCAAAAGAAGTGAGAGATAGAGCTCTGCTTCTTCCTAATTATGTGGCGGTTGAACCTCCCGAGCTCATAGGCTCAGGTAGAGCAGTATCCAAAGTCAAGCCTGAAGTCATTTTGAAGTCTAAAGAAGTTGTAAAAGAAGTTAGCGATTCTGTCAAGCTTGTCTGTGGAGCAGGGATCACATCAGGCGAGGATGTTGCTACCGCCCTTAAGCTTGGCTCTGTCGGGATTCTCGTTGCCAGCAGCATTGTAAAATCTAGTTCATGGGAACGGAAAATAAGAGAGTTAGCAGAACCTTTAGCTATCGAATAACTTAGACTTATCAGAAAGATTTGCGGTGAGAATCATGAACCTATATCTTGACAGAACCAGCGTCGATGTTAACTTAAGGCCCACTCACCTCGAGGCTCAGTATCTCTTTAAACTTGATGTGTCTTCTAGCATCGTGTAGATATGTGAAGAGATAGAGCAATCTATTCATATGCTCAAGCATGGATAGTAATCATAAAAGCC
>CALLJF010000049.1 GCA_938091495.1 uncultured Nitrososphaerales archaeon
AGCATGGATAGTAATCATAAAAGCCATCGATCCTATTTTAAGATACTGAATGGTTCTCTCTTGAACCAAGACATCCCTTCGAGTCCTAAGAGGAAAAGATCTGACCATCAAGTCAAAATGATGCTAATTTAACACCGCCGAACCAGCCTGGCAATGCTTAAATATTATTGAACCATTTAAATAATCGAGTATTGAAACTCTGTAGGGATAACTGATGTCGGCCAAACCTACTACCCGTCATGGTTTTCTATTATCCGGTATGAAGGAAGCAGAATGGTATGAATCTGTATTTGGAGTCAAACCCAAAACCTTTGAAGACCTCTTCAACGATGTTATCGATGCAGGTAAGTGCACCTTCTGTGGCGGTTGTTTTGCAGCATGCCCCTTCTCCGTCATAGGATTCGAGAATGAACTCCCAAAACTCGTTGGTGCTTGCTATCAATGTGAATTATGCTGGCATACCTGTCCGAGAACAGTTTTTGATTATGATGAGATGGACAAGGCCATTTTTGGCAGGGTCCGAGATAAGGAAGAACGCTTGGGAATATATATAGCGGCCTATGCGGCAAAATCGAAGATCAAAGATGTCTTGAATGTTGCTCAAGACGGTGGAATAGCCACAACCCTTTTGGCGTATTCTTTGGACAAAAGGATCGTTGATAGCGTAGTGGCGTCCAAGAGAAAGGTAGATGTGTGGAGGCCTTGGCAGAGAGATTATGAAACCAAAGGGGATTTGTGGAGACCTTGGCCCAACGTAGTATTTGATTCTAAAGAACTAATAGAAGCGTCCGGGACGAAGTATTCGACAAGCCCTGTAACCGTAGGGCTAAGATACGCAGTAGAGGACTGTGCTAGTAGTAGTGTGGGAGTTGTTGGAACTCCTTGTGAAATACAGACAGTCAGGAAGATGCAGTATTCCTACAAAGCCAACTCAAAGCTGGGCAGTCGTGTGAAATTTGTTGTGGGACTCTTTTGTATGGAGAGCTTCTGGTATAAAGAATTGGTAAAATTCATAGAATGGAAGGGCGTTGATATAAACACCGTTAGAAAGTTTGCCATAACAAAGGGCAAGTTCATAGCATATGCAGAAGATAAGGAACTTTTTAGTGTACCCTTGGATGAGATCAAGGCTTGTGTTAGAGGTGGTTGTCACTTATGCAGAGACTTCACAGCAGAGCATGCCGATATATCTGTAGGATCGGTAGGTTCTCCTGATGGGTGGTCCACGGTTTTGATTCGAACGAAGGTTGGCGAGGAGATCTTCAAAGGGGCGTGCGAAGCTGGTTACATAGAATTCAAACCCATAGAAGAGGTCAAGCCAGGGTTGAAGTCTGTTCTTAAGCTTTCTGAAGGCAAAAAGGAAAGACAAAAAGAAACAAAAGAGCAAAGCTGAGAATTATTTCGCTGATGAATTTAATTCCGTAAATAAAACTTCATGTTCCTTCAATTGATTTTGGATTACTAAAGAATTCAGATATTCTTCGAATAAATTACCATTTTAATCTTCTGAGCCGTTTAGTATCGGTGGTTCCATAATGCCTAAAAACGTTGAGGATTATAGCCAATGCAACAGCCGCAACGCAAGCTCCTATAGTCATAGAAATTAGGGTGATGGACTGGGCCAAAGCGTCAACGCCGTTGCTTCTCAAGCCCATGACTATTAGGTTAAGATTGACGCCTGAGGTCATTATTTCTAACCCTAGCACGATCTTTATCAGATCTCTTTTAGTAGCCATGCAGTATAGCCCCATGACTATCAAGAGGATAGACGCAGGTATGTAAAGTTGAGACAACTCATTCATTCCCAACATCCTCCTTTACGGCCTCCTCGATGACTTTAGCGGCTTCTTTCTTCCTAAGGATTGCTACCACGGCTGTAACCGTAGCCAGTAAAAGAAAGCCTTGTATAATGATGTCAAAGCCTCTATAAGTCCACAGGAAAAATGGAGCCTCTTCAAGAGAGTTGCCTTGCGGTGGGGCGACGACTCTAAGGGCATCGATAATATTGATGGAGAAGGCAAGAACTATCACAAAAAGTATGCCTGCCAAAAAAAGACCCATAGCTAGGTTCAACTTTTCGCTCAAAATCCTTCCTTTCGTGGTATGAAGAGTTGCAAGGAACAGAACAGCTATAGCCCCTGCGTATATAGCCAATTGGAAGACCGCTATGAAGGGCGCTCCCAAAATGTAGAAGATAACACTAAGTACAGAGCTCATAATTATGAAGAGAGCAAGAGCCCTAAGCAAATTCTTGACTTCTATGACAAGAAAAGCCAGAGTAATCATAAAAGTTAGAAAGGCCAAATGTATCAGGTATTCGACCAAAAAGATCACCTAATAGTGAAAGCCTTTCTATCGAAGGCTGCCAACTCGAACTCCTTTGTCAGATTGATGGCGCCTTTTGGGCAGACCTCTTGACATTGAGAGCAGAATAAGCAGAGCTCTAAGTGAAATATAGGCCTTTTACCCTTTTCATCTGTAACAATTTCACAAGCCCCGCTCGGACAAAATCTAGCGCATAAAAGGCAACCTGTGCACTTATCCCTATCAAAGACTATTTTTCCCCTGAAGCCCTCTGGTATGTGAACCCTCTCCCTCTCCTTAAAAGGGTAGAGTACTGTAGCCTTTTTCTTGAAGAGACTTTTTTGAATTTCTTTCAACATGGACATTCTAAACGACCAGCCTGACTATTAAAACCTGCAATATTGCAAGAGGGACGAGGTACTTCCAAGAGAAGTTGACCATCTGGTCTATTCTGAGTCTAGCGAAAAGGGCACGAAGAGTTGTAAGTAGAAAGAGCACGAACAAGGTCTTCAGTAAGAAGTACAGAGGGTACAATATAAACTCTAAACCTGGCATAACTGGTCCAGAGGGACCACCAAGAAAGAGAGCAACAACTAAGCCGGATAAATACAAGAGTTCAACGTTCTTTGTCAGTCTGAACAAAGCGAGTTTTCTCCCAGAAAACTCTGTCAACCAGCCAGCAACGATTTCAGTCTCAGCCTCGGGTATATCGAAGGGTATTCGCTCCAATTCAGCTTGACCACAAAGAACGAAGATAGCAAACCCTAAAATACCTGGACCTATCAAGAACCAACCACCATTAGCTTGAATACTGACTATATCGTAAACCCACATAGAACTTGCCAATATACCAATGCTTATTGCAGACAGCATCATGGGTATTTCGTAACCTAAAAGTTGAAGGGCGGCCCTTTCAGCGCCCACTGTGGAAAATCTGTTCGCGGAAGATATGCCTGAGTACATTATCACTATGCAGATTAGAGTCATCAATGTGATCAAAAAGATTAGATCGCCGTTGAAGGAGATTACACCTCTTAAGCCCGTGATCGGCAGTGCCAAAAAACCTGTCAAAGACAAGGTTAGCGCAAATATGGGCAGGGCGTTGAAGAGAGGTTTATCTACTTCGTTAGGGACTACATCTTCCTTTGCAAGAAGTTTTATAAAATCGGCAAAGGGCTGTAGAATTCCACTGGGGCCTGTGTATAGGGGTCCAACTCTGTTTTGTAGCCTAGCGTAGATTTTCCTATCTAACCATTCATAGACAAAAGCCAGTCCTATAGCAAAAAGTATGCCGGGAAAAACAAGGATTTGAAGCAATTCTAGAAGAAAATCCATTTGTCTATCTCCTACTTTTACTACAGTGCGCTTTTAGCTCCTTTAAGCTCCAAATCCAAGTCTTACCCTTGGATACATCTCTAAACTCCATCCTAGCAGTGCAGCTAAAGCAAGGATCTATAGAAGCCAAAATTATCGGTATATCAGCTATGTTGACTTCATAATCGCTCTTTGAAGTTAGCATTTCACTTACAGAGGGTAAGTTTTCAAAGGTAGGTGTTCTTACTTTATAACGCTCAGGGTTCTTCGTCCCATTCGACCTTGCATAATGAATTAGCTCTCCTCTAGGGGCTTCGACCCTACTTATAGCCTCGCCTACTGGTGGAGACAATGGCAACTTTATCCTTACATCCCCATTTGGCATGTGATCAAGACAATATCTAACCATATTAACGGACTCTAGAGTCTCATCGATTCTAACCAAGACTCTTGCAAAGACGTCCATAGTATCAAAGGTTATAACATTAAAGGGAACTTCATCGTGAAGTGTATAAGGATCATCTTTTCTAACATCATTTTTAACGCCAGAAGCCCTTAGGGTAGGTCCAACAGCACAGAGCCTTATCGCATCCTTTGGCTTTAGAATACCTACACCACTGCATCTGGCATTTACAGTGGGATCGTTCAATGCAACCTTTCTATAGTACTTTAATCTTTCCTCAAGAACATTCATGCCTTTCTTGACTTTGTCTTTGGCTTCATTGCTTACGTCTCTTCTTACCCCTCCTATGGTGTTTACGGCTGTGGTAACTCTGTTCCCAGTTAGCATCTCGATTAGGTCCATGACAACTTCTCTGTCTCTCCAGACATACATGAAGAGCGTGTCAAATCCTATCTCATGAGCTGCTACTCCGAGCCATAACATATGACTGTGAATCCTTGCCAATTCTTCCATCATAAGCCTTATGTAGTTCGCCCTCGGGGGTATTTCTTTTCCGTGGAGTTGCTCCACTGCTTGAGCATAGCAGAGAGTATGAGCTACGTTGCATATGCCACATATTCTCTCTATAAGGTAGATATTCTGTATGTAGTTTCTATCCTCTAGGGCTCTTTCTATACCCCTGTGATTATACGACACATCAACATCAACGCCCACAACCCTCTCCCCTTCCACTCTGAACTTGAAGAAGGCAGGCTCCTTCAAAGCAGGATGCTGTGGCCCTACGGGTATGTCAAAGAAGAGTTCATAGGCAGATTTTTTCTCCGTCTTTTGAAGTTCCTCTTCTTGCATCAAGACATCTCCCTTATCGGCTTGGGTTGCTCAGGATGGTACTCCTTCCTCAATGGGTAAACATTCTCAGGCCAACCTTCTGGTACAATCACCCTAGTTAGATTAGGATGGCCCTCGAAGACTACTCCCAAAAGGTCGTGAATTTCTCTTTCATGGAGAGAAGCCCCTGGCACCAGATCTGTTATTGTGCTCAAAACAGACCTATCCTTTTCAATTCTCGTTCTAACAGTAATTGTTATCCCGCGTCCAAGGTGAAGCATGACTTCTATAAACTTACCCGCATCTAGCCCTGTCATGGCTTGGACGTGATTAAATCCAAGCTCTTCGACTAAATAACGAATAACTTCCTTGTAAATCTCGATAGGAACAGTTACGAAAACTCTCCTTTTAAAGACCTTGATCTCCATTATTTCAGGAATGAGCGTATCTTCCGCTACTTTTTCACCCTTTTTTGGGATTTTTATCTCCAATATCTTCTTCCCAAACTTATTCTTCAAGGCTTCAGAGACTTCGTTTTCTTCCATGCTAAGAAGCCTCCAGTTTCTTCAAAAGAGCCACAACGCCGTTTATTATGGCTTCAGGCTTTGGCGGACAACCGAAGATGTAAGCATCTACAGGTATGATAGAATCCAAACCCGGATAGACGTTGTAGCAACCGTTAAAGACCCCGCCGCTTATGCAGCAAGTCCCCACTGCTACGACGAACTTGGGATCTGGCATTTGGTTGTAGACCCTCAGAAGCCTATCCTTGACTTGCCTTGTGACAGGCCCTGTCACTACTAGCACGTCTGCATGTCTAGGACTTGCCTTTAACAAAGCGCCAAATCTTTCAAGATCATACCTAGGAGTTAAAGCGGCTAGAACCTCAATATCGCAGGCATTGCATGCCCCTGTATTGAAGTGGAGCAACCAGGGACTTTTTAGCCTCGCCCACTTAACTAGATTCATCGCTAGTCTCTCCCTCTCAGAAGGATCGATAAGGATGCAAAAAGAATCACACAATACAAAAGGAAGATTTCACGAATCGGGCTTACAAATCGAGAGCCCATAGACAGTATTAGTACAAAAGCTACCACATCAACGATCATAAAGACCGTTGCGTAGTTGAACAAACCTATCAACACAGAAAACTTTTCAGCTGGAAGCTCTTGACCGCAGGCATAAGGTTCATATTTCTCTTTTGCACCCTTAGACTTAGGAGCGATCTTTCCCCCTATAAGGTAGATTGTAAATGAGACGACTAGTGCTATGATGAAAACTGTTATCGGTGTGCTAAGGATGCTAGCAGGGAACATTAATAATTCTTCCATTCCAAAAAATTTAAACTTTACTAATAGTATTTTCAATAAATACATTTTTTCCTATTATGGACTTGAATTTTTATTATATGAAGTTTGTCAAATCCACCCAAAGAGCTAGTCAAAGGCTTAAGAAGCAGCCTTCTTGATGATTTTCACAAGTATTTTTATTATCATTTCAACTGCTTCTTTAACTTCATGACTTATTCTTGCACCTAAGAGAATGTTTTGAGGTTGGATTCCTATCAAAAAAAACTTTATTTCCAAACCAGATTTCTCAAGATATGCTTTCGCTAAAGATACTGGAAGCCTATGCGTTGAGATAGATTCTATCATTTCCTTTTCAGCCTCATATAGTGTTACAGAGCCCGGCTCACCCTTAAAATCTATAGCATCAATGACTAGAACGTGCGAGGGACAAAAGGCCTTCACCTTTGATAGGAAGTTTTCTGGAGCTGTCCCGCAATTGACGATGAGGACGTTTTTCAAACCTTTTAGAACCTTTTTGAGTTTCTTAACCACTAAGACTCCAGCGATATCGTCTCCTCTAAGTTCGTTTCCTATTCCTAACACTACTAGCCTTTTGAAGGCATCTAATTCCTTTGCTAACGCTTCTGCTAGATTTCTTGCTTCCAAGTATAGGTCGTTATAAAGCAAATGATGTTAAGGGTTTATTTAAGTCAATCACCCCATGAGAGCAAGAAGACATGTAATTCTCTATCCATAAATGGGCCCGCAGGGATTTGAACCCCGGATTTCAGGCTCTCTTCAGAGCACCGAAGGCTTACGTGATAAACTCTGCGTCTTATCCATACTAGACCACGGGCCCAACTGAAATTTGAAAGGCTTCGATTTAAACTATGTTAACTATGATTCACGGAATTTCTTGATAGATTCCTCAAACGGTGGTAGCAATAATCCTTTTTCAGTTATAATCGCGGTTATTAGCTCTGGTGGAGTCATGTCAAAGGCTGGATTTAGCACATTGATTCCTTTTGGTGCTATTCTTTTTCTATTGATCATAACCATCTCATTTAAGCTTCTTTCCTCAATTATTATATCTTCAAAATTAGTATCGAAATCGAAGGTTGGTCTAGGTGCAGCGACGTAAAGAGGTATATTGTGTCTTTGAGCTAGAACTGCTATCTGATAAGTTCCAATCTTGTTGAACGTGTGACCGAGCTTTGTTACCCTATCTGCCCCAACTATTACTTTGTTAACTAATCCTTTTTGCATTACATAACCCACCATAGAATCTGCTATCAAAGTAACAGAAATCCCATCGTTTTTAAGTTCAAAGCATGTCAGCCTTGCTCCTTGAAGTGCGGGTCTGGTCTCTGTAGCTATTACGCTTATGCATTTTCTTTGCTCTATTGCTGCCCTCACTACTCCAAGAGCGGTGCCATAGCCTACTGTTGCCAGTGCCCCCGCATTCTGCTGATCAGTGAAAACTAGATCATTTACAGTGGGTTAGCACTGTGTCTCCATCTTCAAGAATCACAGCGCCATTCTTTCCTATAGCACGGTTCGTCTCTATATCCTCTTCTGCAATTAGAAGAGCTTCAGTTTTAATTGCCTCAACGATCTCCTTAATTGTTCCTTCAGTTGAATGTGCTCTATTCATAACTTTTTGGATAGCCCAGAATAAGTTCACGCCTGTTGGGCGTGTAGCCTTTAGATCCTTAGCTACAAGTTCAAGTTCTCTAATCAAGTCCTCTTTTGTCTTAGCCTTAGATTTATGAGCTACTAATGCAAGGGCCATAGCCGCTATCGCTCCAATGGCAGGAGCTCCTCTTATGCTCATGTTCTTGATGGCATCTACTACTTGATGATGATCGATGCATTTTATGAAAACTAGTTTGTTGGGCAATTTCCTTTGGTCTATCAATTTAATCGCTCCGTCTTCCCAGCTTACAGTTCTTTGAGTGAAACCATTCCAAACCATATCTATCTAATCTTTTTCTCTCAAAGATTTTAATATTCCTTTCCTCAAGATATCTTTAGCATCTAAATTTTGTGCAGAGATTGGACTCATATTTCAGAATACGAAAGGTTTTACTTTAATAAGGACGTGAACATATGATCTGCAATGACTGAGGAAATTCCTTACGTATTGACAGGGCATTTGGCAAAAAAAGGCGTCATTATAAATGATAAAAAAGCCCAAGAGGAGTTGAAGAAAAGAGGTTATGGAGAAGAGCTAGATGATAAGCTCTTATTGAAGGATTATGAAGCCATTTTCTTACTATATGGTGGCAAGTTAAGAGTGTTAAAAGGTAATAAAGAAATGTCTGTTAACGAGCTTGTAGACTTCTCTATATCTAAAGATGCTAGCATATGGACTCGCTTTCTAATCTATAGAGATTTAAGGAGTCGTGGATATGTAGTTCGTGAAGGATTTGGATTTGGTGTTGATTTTAGGGTATACGATAGAGGCGAATACGGCTCCAAATCGGCAAAGTATGTTATCTGCGGTTTAAACGAAGGCACAAAGACGCTCATTAAAGAGCTAAGTGAAATCGTCAGTCAAATAGGGAGAATGGGGAAAGAAGCAGTTTTGGCGGTTATAGAAAGGCGGGGAGAAGTCATATACTACAAGATTCAGAGTTGGAAGCCTCATAAGGATTAGTTTTAATTAACTCCATTACTGAAGGTTCTTAGTCAATGATCTAAATGGCGAAGATAGTAGCAGTTGTAGGAAAAAGCGGCTCCGGAAAGACTTCCACCATAGAGTACTTAACATCTAATCTAAGCAAAGAAGGATTCAGCATAGGTTCCATCAAGCACGTTCACGAACCAGATTTTACTATTGATAAAAAGGGCAAGGACACGTGGAAGTACGCTCAATCTGGAGCGAAAAAAATTGCGATTATAGCTCCAACAGAAGTTGTCATAATAAAGAAGAAAGAAGATCAACGAATAGAGCTGGAAGAAACAATTAAAAGGCTAGAAGAAGGACTAGATGTAATATTCTTGGAGGGTTTTCATTCTCTAATTGCCAAGAGAAGAGATGTTTTTAAAATAATAGCAGCAGAGAATAAGGAAGATTTGAGAAGGACTTTGGAAGGAACAGTTCAACCAATAATAGCCATTACTGGCAGAGTTGCAAAGCTTAAGCCAAAAATCACTAATTTAGATGTTCCTCTAATAGACATATATAAAGAAGGAAGAAAGCTAGTTCAGTTGGTCAAAGATTTGATTTCTTATTGTTTATAAGCTCAGGAAAATACTTCATGACTTGTTTTTCCATCTCTTTGTCTGAGATAGCTGTCATTCTACCTTTAGAGTATTGCTTTTCGACCCACTCATATATCTTCTTTACCCTTTCATTGTCCTTGCCTATCCTTTTGTCTCCATTTAATCTAAAGTATTGGTTGATCCAAAAGGCTATGCCGGCAACACCGGAGTAAGGTGTAATAGCTATCTTAGGAGGTTTACCCAATATCTTCTCTGTGTCAAAAGGCAAGTATATCTCTGGGTCTTTTAGTATACCATCAGCATGAACTCCTGCCCTTGTAATGGTGAAGTTCTTTCCCACCAAAGGATAATACGGAGGAATCTCATAGCCAATACTTTCGTAAAAGTCTGCTATTTCACTTATGACTCTTGTATCCATGCCATTATTTGTACCCTTTAATTGAATATACTCTATAACCATGGCTTCAAGAGGTGTATTTCCAGCCCTCTCGCCAATTGACAGTAAGGTACAATTGTTGAAAGTGCAACCATAAAGCCAAGCAGTAATAGCGTTGATTACTCCTTTATGAAAATCGTTATGACCATGAAACTCTAGCCTATCATGAGGTAATCCCGCTTCATGAGTGAGTCCATACACCATTTTTGGTATGCTTCTTGGTAATGCTGCTTCAGGGTAAGGTAAACCAACGCCTAAAGTATCACTTAGACGCACCTTGACGGGTAGATTATACTTCTCTTCAAGAAGAATTAGGCGCTTTACAAAGGGTACGACTGTACCATAGAAATCAGCTCTTGTAACATCTTCCAAGTGGCAACGTACAGCTATGCCTAGTTTTAGAGTTTCTTCACATATCTCAAGATACTTTTCTATGACTTGGCTTCTACTTAGACCGAACTTATGGAGAATATGGTAATCCGAAATGGAGGCAAGTATGCCTGTCTCCTCCAATTTCATCTCTTTTATGAGTTGTAAGTCTTCCTTCTTAGCCCTCATCCATCCTGTAACCTTTGGATATTCGTAACCCCTCTCTTTGATCTCTTTTATGGCTTCTCTATCCCTCTTCGTATAGGGAAAGAATTCGCTCCATCTTATGATGGCTTTTGGACCGCCAAGTCTATGCAAAAAGTCGAAAAGAGTTAACATCTGGTCTACCGTATAAGGTTCTCTAGCTTGTTGTCCGTCTCTGAAAGTAGTATCGGTTATGTAAATTTCGGCAGGCAAATCCATGGGAACAGTTTTGAAGTCCCAAACCATCCTTGGTACGTCACCAGAAGGGAAGACATCCTTGTATAGCTGTATCTTATCTTCTATATCTAAGTCTGACGAGGATTCAAGCATTTATGTTCTTGACTCAAAGGTAAGAAATAAACTATCTTAAATATTTTTTCATATAAAATTACGTTACGCTTTGAAAAATATTTGATTCTTTTTGCTTTCTTTTTTCATATTTTGGATTTTATTGAACTGTTTTTCAATATTCTTTTTAAAACTTGCTTTAGCCTTTCACAACTCCTATTGGTATAAGCCTTGCCACTTTGGTTGCTATCCCTATCTTATGGGATACCTCCGCTACAGAGTCTACATCTTTATAGGCTTCAGGAGCTTCTTCGGCAATTCCTTTCCAACTGGCAGCTTCGATAATTATTCCTCGATTCCCAAGCCTCCTCTTAATCTCGCTTGCAGGGTAGGCTCTTACAGACGCAGCCCTTGATAACATCCTTCCAGCACCATGAGCCGTAGAGCCAAAGCTCAAATCCATGGCCTTGGGAGTACCAACGAGAAGCCAACTTGCAGTTCCCATCGAACCTGGGATAAGCACTGGTTGACCTACATCTCTGTAAGCATCTGGTATGGCTGAACTTCCAGGAGGGAAAGCCCTTGTTGCACCTTTTCTATGCACAACTACTTTCTTTTTAACTCCATTTATAGAATGCTCTTCTAGCTTTGCTATGTTGTGGGCTACATCATATATAAGCCTCATGTTAAGGTCTTTTTCTGACGCTTTAAATACCTTTTCGAAAGCCTTTCTAGTCCAATGAGTTATCATCTGGCGGTTTGACCATGCATAGTTTAGAGCTGCGGCCATGGCTTTCTTATAATCCTCAGCTTCTTTCGAATTGTTTGGAGCACAGGCAAGCTCTCTATCAGGAAGATAGATATTATACTTACTTACAGCAACCTCCATAACCCTCAAGTAATCACTGCATACTTGATGCCCTAGGCCTCTTGAGCCTGTATGGATAAGGACAACGATTTGACCGCTTTGCGTTATGCCGAATTTATTGGCGGCAGCTTCATTGAATATTTTATCAACTAATTCTACCTCAAGGAAATGATTCCCAGAACCTAGGCTACCTAGCTGCGGTGCTCCCCTTGACTTTGCCGTGGATGAAACTTTGCTTGGATCTGCTCCTTTCATAGTACCGTTCTCTTCACAAAATTCAGCGTCCTCTTCCCAACCATAGCCATTTTGAATTGCCCATCTTACACCATTACTAAGCACTTGATCCAATTGACTAATACTCAATTTGATCTGACCTTTGCTTCCTAAACCTGAAGGAATGGCTCTGAACAGTTCTCTTAACAGTTCTCTGAGTTTTGGTCTAACTTCTTTTTCGGTTAGATCAGTCCGAACAAGACGAACTCCACAATTTATGTCATAACCAACACCACCTGGAGATATCACTCCTGTATCAAAATCAGTAGCAGCAACGCCTCCTATAGGGAAGCCATACCCTTCATGACCATCTGGTAGCACTATTACATGTTTGTAGACTCCTGGCAAGTAACTCACGTTTACGGCTTGGTCTATAGTTCTATCTGTAAGCATCTTACTGAGTAGATTTTCATCAGCATAGATAGTTACTGGTACCTTCATCCCTTCTTTTGCGTTAGTCTCTATTTTATACTCCACTTCACTTATCTTATTTAATGGGTATCGAGATGCAATGGTCATGGTTTTTATCCACCTAAGAAAAGGAAATCTCAATTATTTTAAATTTTCTCGAGATTATAAGTGTTTCTATGCAAGATTCTGTTGAAATCTAAAATTTTAGTAAAGATTGCAGAGTTTTGGAAACCAAAATATAGTCTCTTCCGTACGGCTCCTTCTTTAGTTAGGAGAGACTAATTTTGTCACTCTAGTTTTCCATGCTCGGCTTCAAAATTTGCATTATAAGTACGTTTTCCTATATTGTCTACCCTAAAAACTAGGCCTTTTGGGAAGGTGACGCCATTCAATCGCCTCCAGGCTTTTATGGGATCATCTTCTCTATCGTCCATCCAACAAATGACATAACGATCAGAAATTCCATTGGGTGATGATATATAATCAATGTCTCCCATGTAAGGGAAAAAATCTTGTATATTGCCTTTCAGTTTGCCACTTTTTTCATCTTTGCTAATTGTAATTCTTTTAGCCTTAATTACTGCTAAAGCCTTGCTATCACGTTCCGCTCTTTCCTTATAGAAGACTATGACTGGTTTCTCCCAAGAGAGTTCCAAACTTAATGCCCTCTTTGCTAAGGTAAAGATCAGTATAATTTAAAATTTGCGTGTTAAGAGTTTTTAATAAGTATTATAGCTAGTTTATTTATGAGTGAAGAATCATTTACAAAAGAGGCTTCAAGGCTGGCCTTAGAGTACTCTCTCCTTTATGGAGGCAAGGTAGAGATAATTCCAAAAGTTCCAGTTCGAGATCTTAACGACTTGTCGATATGGTATACGCCAGGTGTAGCCTCAGTTTCAGAAGCCATAAAGAATGATAAGGAATTTTCTTTCGATTATACATCTAGATGGAATACCATAGCGATAATAACTGATGGTAGCAGAGTACTTGGGTTGGGGGATATAGGTCCTGAAGCATCCATGCCTGTCATGGAAGGCAAATCTTTGATTTACAAATATCTAGGTGGTGTAGATGCTGTTCCACTGCCAATAAATGCCCATGAGCCCGATAAGATGATAGAAGTGATTAAGAGTCTACAACCAGCACTTGGAGGCGTAAACCTTGAAGACATAGCTTCACCGAAGTGCTTCTACATAGCTGACAGGCTTAGAGAAGAGATGGAAATACCCATATGGCATGACGATCAAC
Source organism: uncultured Nitrososphaerales archaeon (assembly GCA_938091495.1). Taxonomy (GTDB): domain Archaea; phylum Thermoproteota; class Nitrososphaeria; order Nitrososphaerales; family JACAEJ01; genus JAVZMU01. The sequence continues at coordinate 13,464 of CALLJF010000049.1, forward strand.
AAGGAACGGCTGGAGTTACATTAGCAAGCATCATAAATTCATTAAAGATGACTGGACGCAAGCTACGTAGTACCAAAATTGTATTTTTTGGTGTCGGTGCAGCGAACATAGCAAATGCTCAGCTCATAATAAAAGCAGGAGCTAATCCAGGAGATTTAATTCTGATAGATTCAAGAGGAATCCTTCACCCAGAACGGGACGATATAGATGAATTAAGGGTCAAACACCGTTGGAAGTACGAACTTGCCATGAAGACAAATAGAGAAAGAATCTCAAGGGATTTTGTCAAAGCTTTTGATGGTGCTGACGTTCTAATTGCTGCATCTAGGCCTGGTCCCAACGTAATAAAGAAAGAGTGGATATCAAGAATGAATAAGGAGGCCATAGTATTCGCACTGGCAAATCCGATTCCTGAGATATGGCCATGGGAGGCTAAGGATGCTGGCGCTTATATAGTTGCTACAGGCCGCTCAGACTTCCCAAATCAAGTGAACAATAGTCTAATATTTCCATCAGTGTTTAGAGGCGTATTGGATGTTAGAGCAAAGGCTATTGTTGATGATATGGTAATAGCGGCTGCAGAAGAGCTAGCTGAATTTGCAGAAGAGAAGGGATTGAGTAAGGATCACATAATTCCAAACATGACGGAATGGGAAGTCTATCCAAGAGTTGCATGTAGAGTTGGTGAAAAAGCAGTAAAGCTAGGCTTAGCCCGAAGGAAAATTTCTATGGATGAAATCTATAAAAGAGCTGTAGAAATAATAAAGAGATCAAGGAAGTTGCTATCCTCTTTGATAAAAGCTCAAGTCATACCATTGCCACCATGTTGAAGATAAATCATCATTCAAACTTTTTAAGAAAGAATTTTTAAATCACGATAAGATCAATAAAGCGGAGAAGTGAGAGTTTGGCAAAATGTGAAAAGTGTGGAGTCGAGCTTCCTGAAGGAGCAAGGTTCTGTCCTAACTGTGGATTCCCTGTGGGCAAGATGATGAAGGAAGAGTTCAAGGTTTCATCAGAAGACCTAGTAAAAAAGGTCAAAGATTTGATCAAAGAGGGCAATGTCACGAAGATTATAGTTAAGAATGAAGAAGGCAGGATTCTACTTGAAATACCCGTCACAGCAGGAGTTGTGGGAACAATTTTGGCACCTTGGTTGGCAGCATTAGGTGTCATAGCAGCATTGGCTACAAAGTGCACCATATCAGTTGAGAGAAGAGGGTAGACAAAATTTTGATGATGACACATTAGTACCATTAGACTATTTAATTTATTTAAGCAGTTTTTAATATTGCCCAAACTTGATTTGCTAGGATTAATGTGTAGACGGTATAATCTAAGACCACTTTCTGGGAAGTTATGCAAGCAGACGAATGAGCGTAACCCTTAATTTTCACCGTTTTTAATATCATCCTATGGATGAAGACATTTCGATAAACTTGAAGTACTTCGCCAATATTAGAGATATTACTGGCAAAAAGGAAGAATCATTATTATTAAAAAAAGGCCATAGTGTTATGGATGCATTGATCAAATTAGCAGAGATTTATGGCGATAAACTATCTCAGTTCATACTTAATGAAAAGGGAGAACCAAGAGAAAACTTAACCTTCTTGATAAATGGTAAAGCCATTAAAAGTGAAAAATTGAATGAGAAAAAGCTAAAGGATGGAGACGTTTTTGTAATCCTTCCTCCCATAAGTGGAGGGTAATTTAAAACAGCTGCTTCTATGCGCCTATTTCCTTCCATTTTCGATAGGTGTTATAGTCGACATATTTTTTGTGAGAATTTTCGATCTGTTGCCTTATAGGAATCGATCTTTCCCTTTTGTCTTCGATTTCCTTTTTGACTGTGAATATGTAAGATTCGCTGCCAGCGCCAGATCCATAACTGGTCATAAGTATTCTGTCTCCTGGATCAGCTATATCTAAAACTGCTGCTAAAGCGGCAGGGCTTGAACCAGAATAAAGGTTTCCCACATATCTGACCACTAGTCCAGGTTCGATCTGATCCTTCTGGAAGCCTGCTTCTAAAGCTGCGAGATAAGGAAATTTTGCATTAGGTGAATGGCAAACCACAAAACGGAAATCCTTTGGAGTTAGCCCACTTAATTTCAAGGCGGTCTTCATGGCTGTTACAACATGCTTAAAGTAGGCAGGCTCTCCAGTAAACCTCCCACCATGTCTTGGATACTTTTGTCCTTCCCGTCGGTAAAAATCCGAGGTGTCTGAAGTATATGGTACGTAGTAATCTAGGGTTGCGATGACGCCTCTTTTCCCGAAAATGAAAGCAGCAGCACCAGCGCCAACAGTGAAGTCTAATGGATCGTTCCTTTCAGCTTGAGAGTTATCAGAGCCTATAACCATAACATACTCTCCACCAAAAGTAGGGTAAGCTACTAGGGCTGCAGCATCTATAAAGAGGTCTGTGGCTGCCTTACACGCAAACTGAGAATCTATACCACCACTAAAGAAGCCACCATCATACTCTTCGCCAAGTTGCAAGACCTGACAAACCGTAGACATGGAAGGCTTAACAGCGTAAGGTGCAGATTCAGAACCAACAAAACATTTTTTCACATATCTGCTATCAATGCCAGCATGTATTAATGCCCTTTTTCCAGCCTCTACTGCAAAGGTTGTTGCATCTTCATCAACAAAGGGTACGGTCCTCTCTTTAACTCCTAAGGCTGATTCATCCTCACTTTTTATTCTAAATTTTGGCAAGTAAATTCCATAACCTATGATGCCAGGGAGTTCGCTTCTGTTTGAGCTTTTTGCTTTTACATACTTCTGATAAGGATAATAATCATCTTCAAAGCTGAAGTTGAGACTAGAGTAATAGATTAAGCCCTGGGGACCATCTGTGTAAAGACGTCTAAATCTAGGTATAACGCCCTTCCCTATGAATTGAGTGACGTCCAGTTCTTCTTCTGGTAGAATATAATCAGTGATTCTTCCAGGGATTCTAATTTCTCCGTCATCAAAGGAAACTATGGCAGACATGAAGGAACCTACATGAAGGAACTTGTTAGTGGGTTTACGAATGGCACTTCCACTCACAAGAATTCCCTTATCATAGAAATAGTCCACAAAATTCATTCGGCTCCTTCTGCCTTCGTTATTACAAAGAGACTTGGGCGGAAAATAAGTCCTCCCACAATCTGCACATCTTGAGGCTTGAATCCTGTAGTTAACAAGAATTTTTCTTCTCGTAATAGGCTCACTCATGAATATCCCTCGCTAGGATGTGAACAGTCGCTATTCCGCCTGTCCCTCCAATGTTATGACAAAGGGCCAAGTTTAGGTCTTTGTCTATTTGATTCTTACCGGCTTTTCCTCTCAACTGAGTAAAACATTCATGAATTTGTCTTATTCCCGTGGCACCTACAGGATGACCATCAGCCTTAAGACCCCCACCTGAATTCACAATAAGTTCTTTGCCATTTTTGATGTATGGTATATGCTTTGAACCTTTAAAGGATTCATAACTCTCATATATACCTTCCCAAGCTTTGCCATTTTCATAGTAACCAGAATCCTCTAAGAACATGGCCTCTTCAATGGTAAAGCAGTCGTGAACTTCAGCAATTTCAATATCTTCTATACTTATGCCAGCCTCCCTCAAGGCTTTACCTACTGCAAGCCTTGTTGCTTTTATCCCTGTCATACTCTCTCTTGTGTAAAGAGAGATATCGTCAGTAGCTTGTTGACTTGCAATCACATAAATTGGCGTATCTGTATATTTCTTCGCCAACTCGGGCTTTGTCAAAATCACAGCGGCAGCGCCATCGGAAACGGGCGAGCAATGAAGGAGCCTTATGGGATCTGCTATAAGTGTGGATTTGAGAACATCTTGTACAGTTATATCTCGTCGATATTGAGCATATTCGTTGTTAACAGCATGATGATGATTCTTACATGCGATTTGTGCCAAGGCTTCTATGCACCGTTGATCTCCAAAACTATAATCGTGAATGTATCTTGCCATCATAGATGCATATAAACCAGGGAAGGTGAAGCCTGAGTCGAATTCATAGGGGTCTGCAGCAAACATAAGATCATCTATGATCTTACTTGACCTGTCTGTCATCTTTTCAAATCCACCTACAAGAACTACATCATACATGCCGGACTTTATGGCGATACAAGCGTTGTAAAAGGCAGAACCACCGGAGGCACAAGCGGCCTCTGTGGTATTCATAGGAATATTGATACCCAGTTCTCTAGCCATGTGACCAGAAACCAAACCGAGTTTGTTGGTTGTCTGATAGAGGAAACTACCAAAGTAGCAAGCCTGAATGTCTCTTCTTCCTAATCCAAGGTCCACGGATTCCACAGCACTAACCCCTGCATCCATCATCAGCTTCTCTGGATCTTTGTACCATTGCTCTCCAAAGGCAGTTCTGCCAGCGCCAATAATAGCGGCATGAGGTTTGACCTTCCAACCAGCTTTGATGCTCATAATCAAAGACGAACCAATAATAACCTTTTAAGAGTTTCTAACTTAAAAAACCAATCGACAAATGTCGATAATTTAAGGGTTTCCCTAATACTCGTTTTGGTTATACCGCCTGCAATTAAATGGGTTATTAATCAAGCTATCGAGAACAGCTAATTCGTAAACAAGAGTTAAATTAGATAAAAGTTCAAGTGCCACTCAACGCACTTGCAAGGCATACATCACCGCGCCAATGATCATCGAGTTAGGAGAGTTGACTATGATAGACCCTCAGCAACTCCAATTTACACTTGAGACTGTATTCGAAGATGAAGTCACTTTTAAAAATTGTAAGATAAAGATAGATGTAAGCGAGTCTATCTTTGAGTGTAAAAAATGTAAGCATTCTTGGAGACTCGATCTATCTTCAAGATCACATATGATCAGTCATCTTGAGAATCTAAGTTGTGTGCATTCTATGGATAATTATTTTACATCTATGATTTGCCCTTGTTGTGGTTCAAACGAGATAAATATCTTGTCAGGAAAAGAATGTGTGTTGAGAGGAATAAAGATAAGGAAGTAATCATCGTAATAAAGAAAATTAAAATGAGATCATGCATTAGAATAATTTTGTCAACATGCTTAATCTAGGGCTTTTCGCCCTGGAGTTTAAAAAAAGAGGTATGCTCAAGATAATTGATCATGTCCTCAATCTCTCTTTTTACTTCTTTGAGTAAAGATACCTCAACCTTTAGGTTCTCAAACCTATCCTCAAGTCTGGTTAACAAAAGATTTCCCTCAACTACTGTCTTCTCTTTTTCCAATTGATCGATTTTTTTAGTTAATTCCTGCTCGACCTTGTCCATCATCTTTATCTTCTCATGAAGCTCCTGTAACTCCCTGTTTTCGATTAGCTTTAGATCGCGCTTGCCTAACACATAAGGAAATTTCGTTTTACAATTGGTACACCAGTAGATCCCTACCACACACTCAAGGATTTTTCCATTTTTTCCAGGCTCTACAGTAGACCATGTCTTAAGAGGCTCCGTTACTTTTGAGTGGCAGGTAGGGCAGGTAGGCAAGCTTGACCAATCTTAGTTCAAGATGTAAAACTCGCCTGTTGTGGGTTAGTGTAGTTCGCAATTTCTTGCTCTAAATTGCTCCTTTCTGCTTTTAGGCTTGAGACTTCATTCTCCAATGCTTGAGCATGACGCTCTAACTTTAGCACTGTAAGTTTCTCCCTTAAGTTTCGTATCTCCTCTAGCAACGCAGCCTTTTCAGCTTCTAATGCTTGTATTCTCGCCTCCAACTCTTTTTTCATATCAGTCAAAGATTGGATTGACTCCATTTCAACTACATTTAAAGGCTTATACACTTCACCTATGAAGTAAAAAAGTATCGGTATAATGGTAAAACTCTTTAGATTCTTAGCCCATTGTCCTAAGAGCAGTAAACTACTAGTGAGATCGATTCGAATCTAAAGGAATTTTGAAATTGTTTGATCAACCAATAAAGTAAGGATAAAATGGGAAAAAGTGCTCAACAAGCAAAAAGGAACAATGGCGCCTCGGCCGGGATTTGAACCCGGGTCAGAACGGTGACAGCGTCCTATGCTAGACCGGGCTACACCACCGAGGCTATTCAAACATTATTTTCACTTATTTTTAAAAATTTTGACAGCGCATTATGCTAGGCTAAGTAGAATCATCAAGGCAACTATGTTAGCTCTGATCAAGGTTTGAGATGGAGAGACAAAAGCTATTATAAATGACTATCAAAAATGACAGGCGGGTTCGAGGGCCCGTAGCTCAGCCAGGTAGAGCACCGGTAAGAGACAGTAAATGGAAGCGAATAGAACAGTCGTCAGGACTGCATCTTGGTGAAGCTTTTATCCTGGCAGGAGAAACCCGGGGGTCCCGGGTCCGAATCCCGGCGGGCCCGCTCCCATAACGGTCCTTAAATAGGATTCTATATTAACCAAAGCTATGCAAGCGATTGTCGAGGACCCATTGGCGCTCTTCTACGATGGTATCAGGAATCCTGTAACTAGAGACAAGTATGAGAGGAGACTGTTTTCCTTCCTTGGCAGCATCGATATAGCAGGCTCATCCTTAGATGAGAAGGCAAAAGCATTTGTTGCTAGAGCAAGGGAGGATCCTTCATGGGCTGCATACTCTATTATAGATTATCTGAGGAGGCAAAAGAGCAGGGCTGAAAGGAAGGAGATATCCGCAGCTACTGTTCCTAACTTCTACAAGCCTATCAAGCTCTTTTGTGAAATGAACGACATAGTCTTGAATTGGAAGAAGATCAGGAAGACTCTGCCTCAAGGGAGAAGGCATGCTAATGATAGAGCGCCGAGCATCGATGAAATAAGGCTTATCACCAATGATGGAGATTTAAGGCTGAAGTGCGCTATTCTGATAATGGTTTCATCAGGGATAAGGCTAGGTGCATGGGACTATCTTGAGTGGGGGCATATCGAACCCATAATAAAGGATGGAAGATTGATAGCTGCTAAGATAAGAGTGTATGCAGGGGATCCTGATGAATATTATTCCTTCATAACTCCTGAAGCCTACAATGCTTTAGAATTCTATATGGGGTTCAGAGAGATGCATGGAGAGAGCATCAGCAAATCTTCTCCATTATTAAGAGACCGGTTTGAAAGCACATCTAAAGGTTCAAGAGGCTTTGCATCAGTCCCAAAAAGATTGAAGAGCTCAGGCTTGAAGAGGCTCATAGACAGAGCATTATGGAAGTATGGCATAAGGACTGAGAAGAAGAGAAGGCATGAGTTTGCTATGGACCATGGCTTCAGGAAGTTCTTTAAGACTAGGGCTGAGCAGGTCATGAAGCCAGCGAATGTTGAACTGCTTTTAGGGCATAGCATTGGAATAAGCGATTCTTATTATCGCCCTACTGAGAAGGATTTGCTCGAGGACTATCTTAAGGCGGTTCCATTATTGACAATAAACCAGCCTCAAGTTCAAACTGATGATAGAAAGGAATTGGAGGATAAGGTCAAGATGATGGAGCAGCAGCTGGCCTATATGATGGGCATGATAGAGGAATTCAGGAAGGAAGGTAAACTCATGAGCAATAGCATTAGTGGAAGAGCAGTCTTTAAGATCAATCAAGATCAGTAATAATCTTCTACCGTTATAGTCCAGCTCACTAGGTTGGCTGCATTTATTTCAAAGTAATAGTTGCCTGGCCCTTTATAACATATAGTGCTTTCTGAAGCTTGAGGATAATTTAGCATCATCATAGATACATAACCTATAGTTTCCCCTTCAGGATAAACAAAGGCACCAAAAATTCCGTATTCATTCGCATGGATGATTGTATAATTTATTCTGAACCTACTACCTTGAATTGTGAATGTTTCGGTAGTTTTGTAACCGACTCCATTAAATGCTGCTGCTAGATGCCAAGACTTCTGAGCAGGAGGTTGTTGAGCTGAAGGCTTTGGAGATACAATTATGCCTACAGGGATACCCGCTGCTATGCCAACTATTATACCTATGATTATTCCTATTGCAAGCTTCTGGCTTGCGCTCATCTCATACACCTCGGAGCCATACAAAAGACAAAATGGCATAGACCACAACTGTCGTAATGACCCCAAGGATCAAGCCTTTAACGGCCATGTCCTTGTCTCTATCATAAAGAGCAAGCAACATAATTAATCCACCAAGAAGGCCAAAGAGGACGGGTAGAACATACCAACTGTCATCCGGCTTGGGCCCAAGCTTAGGTCCACTTCTGCTAAGATAGTCGAAGAGTTGACGAGAATAGCTACTCAGTTCATCCAAGCGTTTATTCATTCCAGAGAACTGAACTTCTAAGCGTGCCGTTCTTTCCCTTAATTCTGCTATCTCTCTTTCAGGATCAAGATTCATCTTGATTCGCCTTCTCATTCACTTTTTTTAGTATATCAGAACGATATATCTTTTTCTTAGCCCTTTTCAAGCCACCCTTCCTCAACGAGTTTTATAATAGCCGGCAGCGTGTAGCAGAATCGGACATGATCACATTTATTGGTACCATCAAAACCACAGATCAGTTTTTTATCACGTTTGTAAACATCGACCAGTCTTCCTAATGTACTATCGAAAACAGTGACGTGGTCCTCGTAGATATTGAAATGTTTAAAGCGTGGTTCGCCATATCGTTTTAACCATTCATCCAAGATTGTTAGGACCAAGGCGTTTAAGCTAATACCTCTCTCTTCAGACAGTTCCTCTAACCTCTTCTTGACATCTGGAGGCACTCTAAGCAACATTTGTTCCTTATTTCGAGCACTCATGATATATCATTTTGATATCATGCTAATAAACATTTATATTCTGGTTGATAGCAATATGCTATCAAGATGATAGGATGAGCGAACAAATTTTGGTACGTATTCCAAAGCAAACGAAAGATCGTCTCAAGACAGAGGCGGAAAAGCGCCAGATGAGTGTCTCTGACCTCATTCGTCAAGCTATTCTTGGCTACCTGGAAAAGACAGAAGAGGAGGCAAGAGCGAAATGAACAACTACGCACCAGAGGCAGGCAAAACGAGTGTAGTGTTAACAAATGTCAAAGAAGTCAGGGAAGTATATTCACTGAAAGAATGCAACGAGCTGCTAAAAGAAGGCTGGATCCTTCTTGGCATAATGCAGCATAGCGATGGCAAGCAAGCTTCAGGGTACTATGTCTTAGGAAGGGTGGAGTAAATGGTAGAGCTGCTTGAGAATATCGATGATCTTAAGGAGCATGCAAAGTATTGTAAGGTTGTTCTCTATCGTGTCGATGAAGTCGTCAATGGTTTCAGAGTTAGAGTTCGTGCTGGTTCTTATGCATGGGATGGGATAGTCAGGAAGGAAGAGCTTGATCAAATTTTGGCCTGGCTAAAGCAGGAGAATGCGAAAAGGGTCAAGGGCAGTGTCAGCGATGAAATCTTCTTCGCCTAGCTGCCTCGATGCCAATAGAGCTGAGAAGAGAGCTTCTAACGGACTCTCTCGAGGTGTATCTGAATTTGACCATTTTCGCACCAAAAGCTCTGGCAATATCGAGGTGGTTTGAATGAATGAAGACGAAGAAATAGAACAAGAAATCATAGAGCAGCTCATCAAGTCAAAAGGCATTCTCGGAGAGCTCAATGAAGTCGTTTATGACAGCGATGGAGAGATCCTCAGTGGCAGGCACAGGATCAAGGCCGGATGGGAAAAGGAGAGAGTCATAGATACTGAGGCCACAGCGAAGAAGCTCAATCTACCAAGAAAGCTTGTAAAAGAGATGTTCAAAATGCATTTTAATGTTCAGAGAAGGCCCAGCAAGGAAGAAACTCAGAGAAGAATGCTCTTAATGGCTGAAGAATTAGTCAGTGCAGGGGTTCCTAAGGAGAATGTTGCTTCAGAACTGGCCAAGTGGGTGCCCTATTCTGATCGATATATTCGTGAATTATTACCAGACGAATACAAACATGAAGAGATGGCCAGGGAAATTGCGGAACTAGTTCCGCAAAAAGAAGGAGAACCCGAACTAGTCCAACCTACTGAAGGCCAGAAGACCGAACCTGATCCTGAAAGCATTATTCGAAAGATAATCGAACTGAGAGACGAAAAGCTGCCCTATAAGCATCTATATGACAAAATCATCGATCTGCCAGGCTTCGTAAGGATCTCCCGTGCAATTGAGCAAGGTAAGAGTGCTGATGAAGTCATTGCGACTATGCTTGGCCGGACTACACAACTGGAGCCTACTAAGCCAGAGGAAGTTGAGACGATAATCAGCCAGGCTGAGCAACACGCTCATGTAATAAGGAAGTTCACAGAATACTTTACCTGCCCTCATTGCAACAAGCCCTTCATCATCAATTCAGATGTGCCATTGCCTAACAAGAGTCAGTATGACACCTACAAATCCTTCGAAGACCTAAGAGGTAGATAAGAGTGAGTATCCAAGAGCAGATCAAGATTCTGGCATTAAGGTTTCAATTCCTGCCAGATGAAGAGCATCATCGCTTTGATACCATTCCTTTTTATACCAATTATCTTAGGAGCTTTCTTTCAAGATATGAAGGGGATGTTGTATGGGTCAAAGGAAGAGAAGTTGAGAGAGATGCCTACCTTGTGTTTAAGGATAGCATAAAGAACGAAGTTGCAAATCTGCTAAGAAGAGCAATACATGATTTAGAGCGAATAAAAATAGCTCCAATGGAAGATCCATCAAGACTGTTCTATGATTGCATAGTAAGAAAGAGAACAATCCTGGGATGCTTGGAGATTGGAGATCAAAGAATAGGAGAATTGAAGAAGCCAATCATCAACATCGAGATGAGAAGCAACTACTGCTCCATCTGTCCTTACATTGATAATGGCAAATGCACTCTAGAAGGCTGTCAAGGCGATTGTATCATTGAGAAACCATTCCTCATGGATGGAAATTACGGTATGATTTCTGGTAATCTAGCGAATTGTGAAAGAATAAAGGTGGTTGTAGATGGTCGATTGTGATAATTGTAAGAAGGATATGTACACATTCACAAAGTGGAAGCTCACAGATTACAACGGTTTATCAGTTTACAATTTCTGCTCACTTGCCTGCCTTGATGAATACATTCATAATCATCTTGGGACTACGCTGAAGTTTTCGAAAGGTGTAAAGAAGGGTGAGTTGAAGTGAGGTTCGTTTTTTCACACGACTTTATCGTTGACTCAGATCAAGAGCCATGGTTGATAGAAGGTTTAAGAGTAGGCATCTTCGGCATGCCAGGCTCTACTAAGAGCTACATGGCAGCTGCATGTTTGGTAGAACAATTCTTAGACCAAGGCGGTACTGTGGTAATATTCCAACCTAGGGCTGAATGGCATACCCTGAAAGAGCGGTATGGCCAGGTTCAAGTCGTTGGAGGACCTTATCTCCAGGATGTGCCTCTGGTCACGTCAGAGCCAAAGCTCTACGCTGAGGCTGTAGTGAACGATGGTATAAGCATGATCTTTTACACTGCGGACTCTGAAGATGAAGAACATCTGATCAACTTCGCGCAGAGGTTCATAGGCCATCTATTACGATTAGAAGAGACTGTTAAAAGACCTGTAATGATACTTCTCGAAGAGGCTCAAGAGTATGCGCCTCTGCAGACAAAGGGCCACCTGGCTACTCCTTGGGTTCTTGCAAGAATGATAAAGGCCTTCTCAGACTGCTACCAGCATGGAAGGAAGCTGAACGTTAGCCCTGTTGCAATAAGCCAGAGGCCTCAGCAGCTCAACTTTGGAATAAGACAACTATGCAATCTGAGCTTTTACGGTAAATTCAGTAGCCAGGACATAGGTTACATCGATAAAGAATGCCTGAAACCTTATCGTGACAGGGGTATAAAGGTAGAATCAAATCAGTTGCTGGATCTTGAGCCTGGCCGGTGGTTAGTCATTCATGGTTCTCAAGCAAACGTGATAAGGGTTACAACCAAGCGTAAAACGCCCCATGGAGCCGACACTCCCAAGCTGGAGTATGTAGCTCCCATTACAGATCGGGTGCAAAGGACGATATCG
>CALLJF010000050.1 GCA_938091495.1 uncultured Nitrososphaerales archaeon
GAGCTATTAACGATATAGCTGCCAATGAACCAAGGATGGCAAGGGTAATCACACCGCCTGCAGGTTTTATGAAGTCTCTTATTTGCATGCTTACTGGTTGTGTCTTTCCTACCGCAGGGTAACCCAATTGTTCTGGTGGAAGATCAAGAACCATGAAGACGGAAGTCCCTTCGTTTTCATCGTCTCCATAAACATAACCATTTATGGCTTCAGCTTTAGCTCGAGCCTTTTGCAACATATCTTCACGCTCTCCGAACTCTAAGGCATCTGTTGGGCAAGCATACACGCAGGCAGGCTCTAAACCTTCTCTTACACGATCTGGGCACATGGGGCACTTGTAAGCTTTATTGGTTACTGGATCGTATCTAGGAATCTTAAATGGGCATACAGCAACACAATATTTGCAACCTATACACATGTCGACATTTATCACCACTGGTCCTTCTTCATATTTTGTTATGGCGCCCACTGGACATGCATTTCTACAAGTAGGGTTAAGGCAGTGCATGCATCTCTCTTGGGCAAATCTCCACTTGAAATCTTCCCCTTCACCTGTACCAACGAACTTTACCAGTACCCATGTTCTAGGGGTAAGGTCTGGCGGATTTGTCCACTCTGTTCCTTTTTCTGCGCTTAACGTAGTAGTCTCAGCCTTAAGTTCCCACCATCTCTTACAAGCTACTTGGCATGCATGGCATGCAATGCATCTTGTCGAATCAAATTTTATTGCTTTAGCCATTTTTTACACCTCCATCAAGGCGCTTTCTCCACATTACATAAACAGACTTTGTATTCTGGGATATGTGCTGAAACATCGACAGCATCTACTGTTAATGCATTTGCGCTTGGTCCTGTACTGAGACCCCTGAATCCCCAGTGCCAAGGCATTGCAACTTCATGAACAGTCTTCCCATTTATGGTTAGAGGCTGAATCCTCTCTGTTACTATGCACTTCATCCTTTCACCTTCAGGTTTTCTCGCAGTCTTGACTATTACATACTCGCCAGTATTCACCCCTATTTCTGATGCTAAGGCAGGACTTATCTCAACGAACATCTCTGGTTGGCATTCAATAAGCCAGGGCTGATTTCTTGTCATTCCACCAGCCTGCATATGCTCAGCCAATCTAAAAGTAGTAAGAACGTAAGGATACTCTTCTGGAGTGCCTGTAGTAACTGGTTCATAGTAGGTATAGTAGCTTCCCCACATTGTCGGGTACTCTGATGCTAATTCAGTATCTGGACTCTCCAAAGGCTCATTATGCAATGGCATTCCTTGGCTGAGTGGGTTCGTAGATGGTTTAGTAGGATCGTAAAGTGGATTAGACCATATGGCTGCTCTATCTAATCCTAGCCATACATTTTCATTCATGGCAAACCATGCGAAGAAAGTCTTGACTCCTGGGTTTGTTTCGTTTATATTGTAAAGAATTCTTTGGTTGTCCATCCAGCTCCAAGCCCAATTCTTAAAGTAACCATACTGTTCATCTTGAGCGTCCACAGGTCTAATATCTCTCCTCTTTGGCATTATGCCATCTATATCTGGCCTTGATACGGGATCGTATGAATTTCTGTAAAGGACATTGGCAGCACTCTGGAATAAAGTGGTTGTACCAACTGCTATGCTCTTAGCTCCTATCTCTTTATAGACAGATTCAGCATCTCTTCCAAACCTAGAAGGCCATGCAGCATCAGGGTTTGTTGGTAAATCAACTCCACCAATAGTCCTCTTAACAGTTACACCGTTCTCTTCGCTATACTTCTCTGATGGAAGCTTTATTCCAGCTTTCTTTAATTCGGATCTTATTCTCTCAAATAACTCTGTTATGTAGATTAAATCTTCTTTACATTCTCCTGGCGGATCTACTGCCTTCCAACGCCATTGAATCCATCTTCCCGTATTTGTAATACTCCCGGATCTTTCCACGTGTACTGATCCAGGTAGCAATATATCTGCGAACCACGCAGTCTCTGTCTCAAAGATTTCATTCACAACCAAAAAAAGACCTTCCTTTGCTAAAGCCTGTTTCACCAGATCAGCATTAGGCATCGATACTGCAGGATTTTCTCCATTGCAAATAAGAACCTTGATTTCACCATTTAGTATCTTTCTGAACAACTTTACTATAGGATTACCAAAGCCTACAGGTAAATCACAAACAATAGGCTCGTTGTCAGGGTCTATGCCTGGCCAAGTTCCTACATATATTCCCCAGTGATATTCAAGAGCGTTCCATGTTGGGAAGTGTCTATTATAATATCTTTGTTCGAACTTGGTGTAAGATGCATCGTCGTCATTAGCCTTGACTGCTGCTGGATCAGAAGAACCTCCACGCTTTACTGGATCAAAGTTCTTCCACTTCTGATAATTCCTTATAATTTGCTCAAAGGTCCTCGTAATAGATCCAGTCGGAGTTGGTGTGTACCACTTTATCGTCCTTGGTGGCTCACGGTATCCCGCTATTACGTGCATAAGTTCGTTAGCATCGCTCGAGCCTTGAACGTTGCTTATCCCTCTTAGAGCATTAATTCCTCCTCCAGGCACGCCTATATTTCCAAGCAATAATTGTAAGATTGCTTGGGCCCTTATGGCTTGAACAGCGTTTGTATGCTGTGTAGTGCCCATGGCATAGTAAATATTGCCTGGTCTATTGTTAGGATCAGTGAAAGTATCGGCAACAAGTAAGAATTTATCTACTGGAATTCCAGTTATTCTGGAGACTTCTTCTGGTGTATAATTAGCAACAAGAGTCTTCAGCCTATTGAATATTGAGTTAGAGTTTGTCTCCCAGTCACTCAAGAAGTTGCCATTAAGGTCATAAGGAGCGTTGGTTCTGCTCTCAACGAATGTTTTGTCTATACGCTCTGGTTTCTCGTAAAGTAGATAGCGAATTAAACCTAGGAATATGGCTGCCTCTGAGCCAGACCTGTATCTAGCATAGATATCTGCTTTAGCAGTGGTTCTGTTATACCTTGGATCAAGGTGTATAATTATGGCGTTATTGTTCTCTTTCGCTTTTATCACCCATCTAAATTCCAATGTATGCGATTCAGCAGGGTTGCTCATAATAAGGATGCATTTCGAGTTCTTTGCATCGACTACATGGTTTGTCATTGCACCAAAGCCAAAGGTATTTGCCAATGCTACTATTGTTGAAGCGTGGCATTTTCTTGCCTGATGCTCTATGTTATTCGAGCCCAACAAAGCCATAAATTTTCTGCCCAGATAGCACTCTTCATTGTTCCAATAGGATGATCCAAGCCACGCTACAGGTGAGTCTTTACCTATATAGTAGTAATCATCCTTTCCAGTGGTAGTGTTTGTACGCTTGTAGGGAAAATTTGTTAAAGCTTCTTTTACCTTTGAAGCTATTATAGAGTATGCTTCATCCCATGAAATTCGAACCCATCCTGGATCTTCATTCTCACCTTTGTTCGGATTAGTTCTCTTCATCGGATACAAAAGGCGACGATCGCTATTCACTACTTGTAGGTAAGCTGCAGCCTTGCTACACAATGCTCCTTCGTTGATAGGAGAGTATGGGTCGCCCTCTATCTCTATGATTCTCCCTCTTGCTGAAAAATCTCTCTCTAGATTCTTGGCGTAGATGTCTCCTTCTCTTAGATCAGCAGAGCTCCCTTCTAATGATGTTACTAGAAGACCACAACCTCCAGCACAATATGGGCAAATGCTCGGAGTCTTTCTCCCTATTTTGTAGTTCAACATCCTTCCTCTTTTAGGTAATACTGTTATCGAGGCGCCTTTGACTTCTGGCACCATTCCCAAAGCAATTGTCGCAATTGTCGCTGCACCACCAAGTTTTAAGAAGTCTCTTCTGCTTATATTAATCGATCTTTCATCTTTTGAAGAATTTAGATGAGTAGTTAACTTCGTTCACCATCATGGTACTATATTTTTCTATATATAAATTTTAATCAATAGGTTCAATTTCTAAGTTGTCCTCATTTTCTCAAAAGATTGATGAAAAAAGTGCATTTAATCCTTGTCTTCTAACTTATGCATATTTTTGTTAAAACCGTGGTACTTCAGCAAGTGTTACTTCTACAACTCCTCTCTCATACCCTCTAATCAATTCTACCTCTGCTTTATCTCCTACTTTTTTCTTCTGAATAGATTTCTGTAAGTCTTGTATCGTCTTCACAGATGTACTATTGATTCTAACTATCAAGTCTCCTTCTAATATGCCTACTTTATGAGCAGGACTACCATGAATGACTCTGGCTACTATGACTCCAGCCTTGACAGGTAATTCATAATAAGATGCCATCTCATCTGTAACACTCATGCCTATAACACCTAGCCAAGGCCTTATCACTCTTCCATAAGAAATCAGCTCATCGACTATCCTCTTTACAAAATTGATAGGTATGGCAAAGCCTATTCCTTGAGCGAAGGGGACCATGGCAGTACTGATTCCAATGACTTTTCCATCACTATCCAACAGTGGTCCGCCACTATTCCCTGGATTTATGGCTGCGTCTGTCTGGATCAAGCTCTCATAAACATGGTCCTCAACTTGTATGTTGCGGTTAAGAGCGCTTACAACGCCCGTTGTGACAGTAGGTCCACCCATAAGAGCGAAAGGATTGCCTATAGCGATGACGAACTGCCCCACTTTCAATCTATCAGAGTCGCCCATCTCTGCGGATGGCAAACCTTCTTCATCAACTTTTACTATGGCTATATCTGAGCTGGCATCAGCCCCTACGAGTTTTCCTGATAGTTTTCTTCCATTGGTTAGAGTTACATCGATTCTATCGCTACCAGCTATAACATGATGATTGGTAACTATGTATCCCTTAGAGTTAATGATGACCCCTGAACCTATGCCCTTGACTGGATGCACATGAAGGAAATAATCTCTAAGAAGGCGAACAGTGCTGATGTTAACCACACTTTGGCTTATTTTCTCAACTGCAGACACAACCCATTCATCAGGCGATTCTTTCGACATGATAATATTATGTGAGTTTAATTATTAAAACTTGATGATTCAATAAAACTATCTCAAGATGATCTAAATTTCTCTTTTAAGCTAAAACGCCTAAAGAACCCATAGAATAAAATGATGGAGATAGCATAGAAGGTACCACAGATCAAGAATGGTAAATAAAGAGAGATGTTAGCAATAATGTAACCTCCAAAGGTTGAAGTTATAGAGTAAGGAAGGTTCCATGCTATACCCGTTATGCCTGTGGCGGATCCTCTCTCTTCTGGAGCAACGTTATTCATCAAAAAAGACATAGATATAGGATTGGACACGTTCATCAAGAAGTTTCTGAATACAAATAGAATTGCTACAATACTATAATCACTTATAAAAGGTATTGTGAACATCAATCCTGTGGCTATGCTTATTGTTAAAACTATGCTGTTTATCATGCCAAGAGAATCTGAGAGCTTAGGGGCTGTGAGATAAGACAAAGCCATGACACCATTTGCAATAGCGAACAATGGACCTAAAACTACTTCGTCCAATCCAAACCTTAAGTAAAACCAGAGAGAGAATAGAGGTATTATGAAACCAGCTCCAAGACCTATCAAGGCATCCACAAGAGAGATTTTGGCGATTATGTTCAATGACCCCTTTGGGAGAAGCCTTCTTTTTTCCTTATGATAACTAACATCCTTGATCAAAGCAAGAGGTAAGAATGAAAGAATCAAAAAGGCGGCGGCAATAGCGAACATAGGTCTGTATGAGAATAATTCAGAAAGGTTAAACCAAACTCGAAAATAGTTTGGCAGACTGCTCAACAAAGCTCCAAAGGTATAAGAAAAGGTTGACGCAAAGAAGGAAAGACTAAAGGCTAAAGTTCTTTTTTCCTCAGAAGATTTCTCTGCCAATAAAGCGTTACTGGAAGGATAGAACATAGCATTACCAATCCCTCCTATTATTCCAGATGTTAGGAGGAGAGGATAGTTTATGGTAAAAATATATACCATGTAGAAGATGGATTGGAGGATTATTCCTAGCGTTAGAAAGAGCTTTCTCCTATACCTATCGCTCAATATGCCAAAGGGAACAACCAGAGTTGAACTTGATAGACCAAAGGCAGTATAAAGTGCTCCTATCATAGTTCCGTCCATCCCTGCCTTATCAAGATAGATAGGTTGAATGACCAGAAGAAAACTGAAGGGTAAAGCTACGAGGCTATTTACTATGATAAGTAGTTTAGCATCTTTCCCAATCCCACCATAATATTTTATGGTGTTTTGGGTTCTTTGTCGAAAGAGTAATCGCATTCCTATGCTCAGACAAAGTGGCTTTAGTGGTATATAAACAAAAGTAAAGAACTAATTTCTATTCTTTTGATGAAATTTATACAAATTCAGTATGGCTTTATGGTAGATTTCAATACTTGAGAGATACTCTGAAATTTCTATGCATTCTTTGTGCGTATGAGATAAATGAGGGTTTCCTGGACCATAGGTAACCACAGGTACCTTAAAGGCATGCCCAAAAGCGTTCATATCTCCTGTGCCAGTTTTTCTCAATAACATAGGTCTCTTCTTCGTTATCTCAAATATCGCTACAGTTAAAGCTTTTACAAGAAGTGAATTTCTATCAGTCTCAAAGGGTTCTGTCATATCCCCCACTTCTATCTCTATCTTCGGAAAAGATAAATCTGATTGGTATTTTTCAATTATCTTCATTATGTCTTGATAAACGGTTGAACAAGACATCTGAGGGGGAATTCTCATGTCTGTAGTTATCTTGCATGTACCAGGCAAAACATTGTGAGTAGTTCCTCCCCTTATCTTTGTAATGCATGCTGTTAATGAATCAAAGCGATTTTTTTCATTCTTTTTCTCTGAAGCATAGGCACGTATCGCGTTCCAGACCTCAAATGCCTTCTCAACAGCGTTTTGTGACATCCAAGGGGCGCTAGCATGAACACTGGCTGTTTTGCATACTATTGTTAGAGAGATTCGACCTTTATAACCAATGGTTATGTTTTCTATACCACTAGGCTCCCCAAAGATGGCATAATCTGCTTTAACACCGTTCTTTATCAATTCTTTTATGCCTATTCCTTTGCCTTCTTCATCCACGACCCCTGACACTATGATTTTCCCGAAATCTCCTTTATTAACGAATTTTGATGCTGCCATGATCATGGCTGCAAGAGAAGACTTGGCATCCACTGCGCCTCTACCAAATACAAGCCCTTCAGAAATTCTCACAGGTTGTATACCAGGAACAGTGTCCATATGCCCACACAACAATACTGAAGGAGAACCAGAGCCTATAGTCCCTATCACATTGTTCACTCTATCGATTATAACATCTTTAAAGCCAAGGCTCTTCATCTTTTCAGCTAAAAATCTAGATAGAGGCTCTTCTTTACCTGAAGGGGCATAGATTCTTAAAATATCTTCTAAAAGACTTACGGCATTTTCCTCCAAGGCCAAACTCCTATTTTCTTAATTTTACAAGATAATCAATTATCAAGCCTGGTATGTCAACGCCCGTAGCAGGAACTGTATTCTTGAACTCAGTAGTATTGTTCACTTCATGAACCAAGAGTCCATCAGGGCTTTCCATACAATCAACTCCCAGTATCCCTCCACCGACCGCCTTTGAAGCCCTGGCACAGATATCCTCAAGCTCTTTCGTTATAGGGCAATTCTCTGCTTTTGCTCCTAAAGCCATGTTAGTCTTCCAGTTTCCCGATAGAGATACTCTGTATATTGCGGCAACGACTCTATCATCTATAACTATGCTTCTTATATCCCTTGGGGGACGTTTAACAAACTCCTGAATATAGTAGATTTGGTATAGGGGGAACATGTGCTCTCTATCCTCAAATATAGCCTCAGCTGAGTCTCTATCCTTCAATAATGCCACTAGCCTTCCCCAGCTACCTATTGTAGGCTTCAATACAGCAGGATAGCCTAATTTTTCAAGAGATTTTAGGGCGCTCTCAGGGGCAAAAGATAAGACCGTCTGAGGTGTTGGTATACCAGCTTTGAGTAAGGCAAGAGTGGTGAAAAGCTTATTCCCAGCAACAATGGCAACATTAAAATTATTTACTACAGATACTCCTTTTGCCTCTAAAGTTGCTGTGAGATGAAGACTTCTGAAATAGCTTAAGCACCTTTGAAGCACAACATCTCCAAACTCCTTTTCATAATCATTATCTAAGAGAAGAGAAACATCTTTTGAGTCGACTAGCTTTAAATCCACTCCTTTCTTCTTCGCTGCATTAGCTATGACTTTCTCTTCCCATCTAACATAATCGTAAACCATAGAAATCTTACTTATTTTTATTCACCCCAATCCTCGCCTACTACTTGTATTGAACGTATATCGAATTTACCATCTTCCTTTTTGTAAAGCTCAAACGAAGTTCCGCAATCAAGACAGGTTACTATCTCTCCTTCTATTGCATCCTTTGGCAAAGGTATTTCTCCATCACACTCTGGACATTTCATTAGACCCTGCCCCCTCAAAAGCCATACCAGCATGTAGGCTTAAAACTTATCTTCAACCTTAAGCGCCTCTCCTTCAAGTTCTTCAGACAAGCTCAGCTCGAATAGATCGCCACAGCGAAGCCTCTTCAAACCTTGGGCAAGCTTCACAGCCTCTTCCATGCTAGAGTTTAAACCCAAAACACGTAAAAGAAAGGCAGCGCCATGTTTACCAGACAACTCGCCGAATATGATTCGCCTTCTATTCCCTACAGCCCTAGGAGGAACTAGCTCATAAGCTGCAGGGTTTCTTATTATAGCTGCGACATGGGTCCCAGCTTTATGTTTGTAAGCGTTTACACCCACTAATGGCTTCGATTCGGGAGTCCTTACTCCTGAATACATCTCTATTAAATCTGAAAGTTCTTTCAACATGTCCAATTTCACCTTGAGTTTCTTATTATAAATCGTGGTCAACGCCACCACGACTTCAGCTAGAGGTGCAATGCCCACTCGTTCACCAAGACCGTTTATAGTGACATGAATCTGACTTGCTCCTGCTTCAAAACCTGCTAAAGAGTTTGCCGTTGCCAGACCCAGATCATTATGGCAATGAACATCGAGAGGGGTGTCAATTACATCTCGAACAGTTTTAACAAGATTATACATGCCTATCGGTCTCAATATGCCAAGAGTGTCAGGCAGACTGATTCTATCTGCTCCTGCATCTGAAATCTCTTTACATATTATCTTAAGAAACGAAGGGTCAGCCCTGCTGGCATCTTCTACAGTGAAGCGTAATCGAAGTCCATGACTCTTTGCATATTCTACTGCGTTAACTGATCTGCTTATAGCTTCCTCTCTTGAAATTCTGAGCTTATGCTTCAGATGGATATCAGATACAGAGTGATAAATAGCAACCCATTTTGCATCACAATCAAGAGCTACATCTATATCCTCAGGTAAAGCTCTAACATGAGCCAATATATTTGCACTCAGCCCAGCTTTTATGATCCTCTTACAAGACTCTTTATGGTCAGGAGATATTATAGGGCTTATTTCTATGGCATCGACTCCAAAATAATCTAGCATCCAAGCTATCTGTAGCCTTTGCCGCATCGTAAAGGATACGCCAGGGGCTTGCTCACCTTCCCTTAACGTGCTATCTAGTATTAGCACATCTCCTAAGGAGTCATCATGAATATCGTTGTAATTATTCGCTAGGCTCCTTGATTCTATTTCCGTCATTTTTGGTTCAGATTTCGAATTAACCAATTCTAATTACATCCATATTAGTCATAATGATTAGGAAAACGTGTTTATAAGTTTTTTCTCTTAACTCCAGGTCCTAAGGATTATCATAGTGTTAGTGTTGACCACACCTTCTATACTGCGAATATCGTCAACGCATTTATTGACTTCAGCTATGCTGGGCGCTGAGATGTTCACAAATACATCGTATTGACCAGTTATCTCATGGACATCTTTTACTCCCTCTATCTTACTAAGCTTCTCCGAAATGGATGAGGTGGATGTTGAAGGACTAACCGAAATTAGAACTATTGCATTGGCTTTTTGGCCCGTATTAACTTCGACTGTGAACCTTTTTATCACCCCTTTTGAGATTAGATTCTTAATTCTTTTCCTTATGGCAACTTCTGATAATCCTATCTTCTTTCCTATCGCACTGTATGTAAGCCTAGAATTCTCCTTCAATATTCCTATTATCTGCTGATCTATTTTGTCCAACTCCTCACCTTATTCTAAAAGAGTGATTTTACCTTTGCTATTTGAAGGATAAAAATTTTTGCAATAAAATATGCCTATTCCGGTTTGAATAAAGCATAATGAATAAAAACTCATCTTGAATTCTTCATCGCAAATCTTATAGTGGCAAGAATCAGTATTATTCCAAGAATCATCTTCAGATGTTGTTCAGGCAAAGCTACTGCTAAGGACGTTCCAATAAAAGCACCCAATACTGAACCAATGGTCATGGATAATGTAATCCAAGTATACTTCTTTTCAAAATGGCCCAGGTGAAAATGTTTTACAAAACCTGTACCAACTGTTGCTATAGAAGCGAAAAGACTTATTGTTCCTGCAATCTTTACTCCAAGACCAAAAAGTATTATGAGAATAGGAATACGCATCTCTCCTCCTGCAACACCAAACATTGAAGAAACTATCCCAATCAAAAAACCGAATAAACCCAAATAAAAAGGCACTAGACCCTGTTGGAATATAAGATTTGGTTCTACCTCACCTATTACGGGCTCAAGAATGAACCTTATTCCTATTATCGCCAAGTAAATACCTAATATTAGCTTGAGCTTTCTCTCAGAAACTTTGTCGGTCATAATAGCTCCTGTATAAGCACCAAGGATCGACCCTATAGAGAGGTAAAATCCATATAAAATGCTCGTTTCCCCCGCCAAGCCAGATGAAAGGCGAAGAAAAAAAGAGATTAACACTGTAAAAAATCCAATCAGGAGATTTGAGACTGCAACGGCATTTATCGGTCCGCTCATCAAATATGTTAAAGCAGGTATCCTGAATTCTCCACCACCTACACCTATCATTCCTGCAGCTAGTCCTATTATTACACCCATGATGAAGCTTACAATTATTCTTATTTTCACGACAACTTGGTCTCAATTATCAGTTTAATAATTTTGCTAATAAGAAACAAGATTTTTGCTCAGATGGGCGCCTTTTTCAAAGAATCTAAGAAGGGCTAACTAACTTTATTCTTATATCATTAAAAATCCGTCATTACGCGGAACTGATCGACTTCTTCCACACCCATTTCCTGAAGGAATGCTCTCGCAGCTCCAGTAACATCTTTTGCTGCTGTAATCGCTCTACCAACCACAATGATATCAGCTCCAGCTTTTAAGGCATTTTTCACATTACTAACTCTTATTCCACCAGCAACTGCAATCAATACATTTCCACATACTTCTCTTATCTCTTTGATGTTACCCCACGCATACTCTTCGTGCTCTACGTCTATAGCTCTATGGAGTTCTACGATATCAGGCTTATTTTTCAGCTTTTTAAGTATCTCCACTGGATTCGGAATATTTATAGTATCCATCAAAGAGAGAGCTCCAATTTTCTTGCACTCTTCCATGAACTTCTCCATTGTATTTATCGGAGCGAGCCCTGAAAAACCGATGACATCTGCAGTAGCATCTCCTGCTATCCTTACTTCAAGGTTTCCTGTATCAAGAGTTTTTAAATCAGCAATGACGACTGATTCAGGTCTTAACTGGTGAATCTTCTGGATAACTTCAACACCATACCTCTTTATTAATGGAGTTCCAGCCTCAATAACAATCGCATCGCTCCTTGGCAAAGCTCTAATGATCCCTTCAACCCTTCTCCAGTCTGGAATGTCAAGAGCAACTTCCAGATAAGGAGGTTTCTTCAAATTATTGATCCTGAACCCTATCATACCATGTATAGCTTTATCCTTCTCCTCTAAAACTTTATCTATATTTGGAAAATTCCCCATAGCTCTCCTCAAAGCAAGCTTTGTCGCTGCATAGTTGTATCTGTATATCCTCTGATAGTCTTTTCCCCTTGGATGTATAAAGACTGAAACTATAACAACAAACTCTTCCGATCGTTCTTTAGGAATTATCCCCTCTTCTACAGCATCTGCAACTGCTTTAGCAACAGCACTTTGAGCAGGACCAAATATTTTCTCTGCATCTTCAAGGTTTCTAATAGTAACTTTTGGCACTATAAGAGTTGAAGGCTTGGTTGGCAGATTCGGTCTTATTACACCAAGAATGGGTGTGTGTCCTATTCTTGGTTGTGCGATTGAGTTTGCAAAGGCAATTCCTACAGAGCTATCCTTCTTACCTATAATAAGATCTATATGTGCAATTTCTGGTTCCTCACCAATAAGAGCTTCTCCGACAAGAAAATCAGTCATAGTGATCTATCTTGTAATCATAACCCGTTGCTTTTATAAATTCTACAAGCTCGCTTTTTTCATGCCATATTTTTACGTGAATAAAACCTCCTCTATCATCTAAACCCATTATTTCTCTGGCAAATGTGGGAAAATCAGGAGGCAAAGTTTTATTATTTCTTAAGAGATAATCAAGATAATCTTTAAGGAGAATTATCCTGCCTTCTTTGCCTTTTTCTTTTAGCTTTATCTTCAATTTCTTGTGAAAAACACTCTCTTCTTCAGCTTCTCTCTCACTCAAACGACCACATAATTCTGGTAAATTTCTGTATTATTAAGATTTTCTTATCTCTTATTAATCGAATACAGTAAAATTATGGCAGAATCCTAGAAATAGAACATTCCTTCAAATAATGGACAATTTTAAATATTGGTTTAAGGCATCATCCCCTATGGTTAAATTTACTTTAACCAGTAAAGCTTTCTCAGAAGATCAATTCATACCAGTGAAGCATACATGCCAAGGTCAGGATGTCTCTCCACCTTTAGAATGGCAAGGAGTACCAGAAGGTACTAAAGAATTCGCTTTGGAGTGCTTTGATCCTGATGCCCCAGGAGGTGGTTTTGTCCACTGGGTCTTGTATAAAATACCTGAAAGTGTCAGAGCGATAGAGGAAGGAAAAATCCCCGAAGGAAGTAAAGAAGGGATGAATGATTTTGGAAAGCGTGGATATGGCGGTCCCTGTCCTCCTCGTGGTCCTCCACATCGCTACGTTTTTACTATTTACGCTTTAGATAAAACTCTGGGAGAGATTGAAACTTTGGATGATCTTAGAAAGGAGATAAAAGGTCATGTATTAGCTGAAGCGAAGTTGACTGGACTTTATCAGAGAAAGTAAAGAACGAAGTAACTGTAATAAATTACATATAAGTGATAGGGAAAAAGAAGAAGAGACATATGCTCTGGAATTAAGAAGAGAATGGCTATATTCTCCTTAAAAATTGAAGATAAAATTGTAAATGGCTTCTTCAAATCAAGATTGAGCAGATTCTCGGCATTAGTGAAGCTCAGAGAAGATGAGTTTAGATGTTTTTTACCAAATCCTGGTAGGCTGAAGGAACTTTTAATTCCTGATGCTGAAGTTTTCCTTAAAGAGATGAAGAGTAGAGTTAGGACTACTAACTACGATATTATAGCCATTAACAATGGTAGTGTATTAGTATTTATAGATTCAAGGATGCCAAATAGGCTTTTGTTAGAAGCCCTTAAGAAACATAGAATTAAAGAATTCTCTATGTATAATGAAGTAAAACCCGAGTTCAAGTTTGGTCATAGCAAATTTGATTTTTTCTTAACAAATAGCATTGGGAGATGTATAATCGAGGCAAAGTCTTGCACCTTAGTTAAACATGGTAAGGCATTGTTCCCTGATGCCCCAACAGAGAGAGGTAGAAGACATGTTTTAGAGTTGATCAAAGCAAAAGAAGAAGGTTATAGGGCTTGTATTTTATTCTTGATACAGAGACCAGATGCCAATTCTTTCTCTCCGAATGATGAACTCGATCCTAGGTTTGGAGAAACGTTAAGAGAAGCGTTAAATCATGGCGTAGAAATCTATGCCTATCGCTCCCGATTTGATGGGAAAACAATAACATTGTTGGATAAAGTAGAGTTGATTTTCAAATAGTCTGCTTAGGTAAT
Source organism: uncultured Nitrososphaerales archaeon (assembly GCA_938091495.1). Classification (GTDB taxonomy): domain Archaea; phylum Thermoproteota; class Nitrososphaeria; order Nitrososphaerales; family JACAEJ01; genus JAVZMU01. The sequence goes on from CALLJF010000050.1 coordinate 14,061, forward strand.
TTCACATAATTTCTTAGGCTCAAAAGGACAATTATTAAGGCTAAAACTTGTACTAAGGCTCCTATGAGATAGGGCATTTGTGGACCAATTGTCTCAAGAATCAATCCTGAAATAGGGGCTGCTGTAGCTACTCCAAGGATGTTCATCATCTGCTGAAAACCTATAGAAGTTCCTCGGCTACTCTGGGATGTAGAACTCGCTACTACAGTAGACAAAGTGAGTATGGCGCTCATAGCAATTCCTAAGGCTATTGAACTGAGTAAAAGATAATTCCAAGCTAAATTAAAGGCCAAGATAATCTGAGAGAGCATTAAACTGATGAATCCTACTATTGCAGGAATTCTAAGACCTTTTTTATCTGTGATTGTACCAAAGAGATAGAAAAGTGCTATAGATATTATGGTAGAAAAACCTATGTAAAATCCAGTAATCTTTACAGCCTTCTCCTTCACAATTCCTAGCACATCTATCAGAGTAAGTGACAGTATTCCAGTAATAACTCCAAAGGCGTAGTAAAGAGCATATATGGATACATAAGAGGACAAAAGCCAGCCTATTGACTTTTTCATTTCTATGAAGATTTTCTTCGGTTTAGAACTCTTTGTAAGGGTTTCAGGTATGAAAAAAGATAGAAAAAGTCCGATTACCATTATAATAGAAAGTACTTGAAATACTGCTTTGAAACCTAGTGTAGAGGTTATCGTTCCAGAAATCATGGAACCTATGGCTATAGATAAACCTACACCCATCCAATACAAGGCAAAACTCCTTCCTAGAGAATTCGTCTTGATATCGCCTACAAAGGCAATAATAGCTGGGAATGTTAACGATCCTCCTATTGCATGAAGAGCTCTAATGATAAAGAGCTGAGTTGGGTTTGTGACTAGAGAATAGGTATAGACTATAATGCTATCCGAGAGAAAAGCAAGCAATAATGCTCTTCTCCTCCCAAGAATGTCCACAGAAACCCCCATCGTGAAGCTAGCTGGGATGGCAACTATTGAGTAAAGCCCTGCTATCAAGCCTGCTAAGGCCTCATTAGCTCCAAGAAATTTAGCATAAGCAGATATCACTGGAAGCATGAAAGCAGTATCTGCGATTCCGATAAAGCCCATCAATGTAGCTAGAGGAAGAAACGATCTTTTACCCAAACTTAATTTTATCATTCCTACCAAATTCTGTTTTCTCCTTATATCGTAACTTTGCCTATATCATGCTGAAAGAGAATTATATAAGAATAAACTTCTTATCCGTGTTAAAGCAAATCAATTAGCATTCAACGTTTAGACGGTACTATTCATACATAAAATCGGTTGGCTTCCTCCTCTATGATCTCACCGACCTTCATGAAGTAAAGTCTTGTAGCATAAGGCATAGACGGTAAATTCTTCTCTATAGCCTGAATTAAAAATGGAACTGCTCTCTTCGATGCCTTAAGCTGAAACTTCATCCATAGAACAGGATCTTGCTTTATAGATATGCTATCACGTAACTCTTGAGGACATAAGGCTTTGGAATCAGACTCTATTATCTTAAACCAATATGCTAGAACCTCAGGGTCAAGACCAAGTTTTTTCTCTTCGATCATCTTTAACAGTTTATCTATTGTGCTAATCCCGATGTCTTCTCCCATCATGATCATAAAAGAATAAGAGTTTAATTTTAAAAGGTTACCTCTTATTCTTTTAATTGGTCATGACAAATATCATAGCTCATAGAGGAGCATCAGCCTACGAGCCAGAGAACACGTTAAGAGCGATAAAAAGAGCTTTAGAGCTTAATGCTAAGATGATAGAAGTGGATGTTCGATTAAGTAAAGATAGGCAAATAGTAGTAATTCACGATGAGAGTGTAGATAGAACTACTAACGGAAAAGGATACGTTGAAGATTTGAAGTTAGAAGAGCTGAAGAAGCTAGACGCTGGCAAGGGCGAAAGAATACCAACCCTTCAAGAAGTGATAAACTCTGTAAGGAATAAAGCGATACTAATAATCGAGATAAAGGTTCTAAAAATCGAGGATTCTTTAGTTAAACTCATCGAAAAAGAAGGTATAGAAAAAGAAGTTGTCATAACCTCATTTTACCATCCTATTTTAAGAAAAATAAAAGAGCTTAATCCAACAATAAAGACAGGAGTTATTTTTAAGTGCTATCCAATAAAACCAGCAAACCTTGCATTAAATGCAAATTCAGATTCATTATTTCCCGAGCATAAGTATGTATCAGAAGAAATGGTAAAGGAAGCCCATAAAAACGATTTGAAAATTTACCCTTGGACTATCGATGATCCTAATAGAACAAATCAATTGATAGAAATGGGCGTTGATGGAATCGTTACGAATAAGCCAGACATATTAAAAAGAATTTAATCTTTGTTCATTTCATAGATATTCCTAGCATAGAGCTTAAGGCTTGAGTCGTTTCTCTGCTTTTCATTATTTTCGTTAACTTTTTCCCTATTTCAGTAGCGAGAAATTCCTCATGAATAAAATAACTCACTTTTGCAGGAAACGCATCTATGAAATTAAAGTCATGATTTACTGCAATACACAAAGGCAATAATGCAATCATATTTCTTCTTTTTGAAATTAAGTCTATTGTAGAATCGTATGACCATGTCTCAATTAGATCAAAATCCTTCACCATAATCTTGATCTTATCCTCAGCGTAATTTCTCAAGCCTGAACCAATCTTAGGCAAAATAAAAGTTGAACCTGAACTAATCCCATCACCATAGAAAGCCCAGACCATATCCATCGTATAGCTTCTGATTTTTTTGACTCTAAGAGGAATCAATTTTATAACCTTTTCACTCTTTGGTGTGCATGATACTAACAAATCTGCAATCTCATCCCTCATCCATGCTAAGCCATGCTCAAGCCCTCTAAACTCCTCTCTCACCTTAATTGCTTTTTTTCTTAATTCACTTAAGATGACTCGTGATATAGGGCTAAAGTCTCCAACAGCAATGATATCAGATATCTTTGCATCTGAAAAGAGCGTTATGTCAATTCTTTCATCCTTCTCCATCAACTCCACGTTTTCTGGAATCTCTAAAATTCCGTCTGCAGAGCTTAAAGATGCTATTGCGCCAGAGCCTCCAAGGATAGGGATTGCCATCAAACCTTTTTTGCTGTTTTTTAAGAATATTGGAAGATACTCCCTTCTTCCCCTCTCTGATAAATACCTTGTTGCCAAAATCGCTCCTAGTTTTTTCTTTTCTTCAAGCTTCTTTCCTGACATGGCTCTCAAAAAAGGATCGACGATCAAACTATAAATTATCAAGGCTGAAACTGGAAAGCCTGGCAATCCGAATACGGGCTTATCATTTATGGCTGCTATTATAGTGGGCTTTCCTGGCTTTGCTGCAATTCCATGAACTATGAGACCCGGACTTCCAAGTCCATCAAATACCTTGTAGGCTAAATCACTAACTCCTGCTGAAGTACTTCCTGACATTATAATGGCATCAGCAAGTTTTAATCCCTCTATTACAGCTTCACGAATCTCCTCAAGATTATCCTTCTTGATACCAAGGTATATCGGTGTACAACCAGACTTTTGAACTAAAGCTCCTATAGAGTATTGATTGACATCATATATCTTCGATGCTTTTAATTCCAAGCCTGGCTCTATGAGCTCGTTTCCTGTAGAAAATATGGCAACTTTAGGTTTTGAGAATACCTTAACTTTATCATAACCTAAACCTGCCAGTACACCTATCTTTTCTGCTGTAAGCTCCTCACCCTTACTTATAACGAACTGACCATGATAAACATCTGAACCAAAAGTTGCTAAACCTGAGCCCTTTCCAACAGAATTGTTAATGATAACGTAATCCCCATCTATTGAAGTATCTTCGACACGAACTACAGCATCTGCACCTTTTGGGATTAATGCTCCTGTATCTATCTCAATACATTCTTTCTCCTTAATCTCCAATGAAGAATCTTCGCCAGCATGTAATCTGCCAATAACCTTAAGCCTTATAGGATTAACTTCAGATGCAAAAGATGTATCTACTGCTCTAACAGCATAGCCATCGACTATAGCCCTTGAGAAAGGCGGGAGATTGATTCTTGCTATTACATCCTCACCTAATACTCTCCCATGAGCCACGGTAATCTTCACTTCCTCAATTCCTAAATGATGAGGCTTTACATGCTTATTCAGAGCTTTAAGAGCCTCTTCAACTGTGACTAATTTTTGGAAGACTACCCTCATTTCTATCTTTACTCTTGTATTGGATTATAAAGAAACACTTCTACCTCTGAATTGCCATCAAAGCCTTCCGACTCTGGCGGTACTATAAGGAAACCATTGGCTTCTATAAGAGATGATAATGTGCTAGAGCCCATAACTCTTATTGGTTCAGCGAAGAGTTTCTTGCCTATCCTTTTCACTCTTACTCTTACATATTTAGCTACACCAAGACCAGAAGAAACTTTTGACTCAAGTATGGCCTTCACAACAGGTCTAGGAGGTTCCAAAGCATTGACCATCTTGTATAGCAAAGGTCTAACAATAGCTATAAATCCTGTAATACAGGCAACAGGAAAACCAGAAAGCATGAAGACAGGTTTACCATTTACCAACGCTACTCCAGTAGGCCTTCCAGGCTGAATTCCTATACCTCTTATCATCAAATCAACCTCTCCAGCCCTTTGAACTGCCTCAGGGACAAGATCCAACTCGCCTACTGAAGTGCCTCCTGTGATTATAAGAGCATGATGATTCTCGATGGATGATTTAATTGCTTTTGCGAGAGCTTCAAGATCGTCTTTGACAATTTTAAGGCGATGAGGTTCCATCCATGGTTCTTTGCAGAAGGCAGATAAAGCATAAGAATTTGTGTTAACAGTCTTGTAAACATCCCCTAATTCGCCAGGCTCTATTAATTCGTTTCCTGTAGGGATTATCGCTATTCTCAGTTTTTCAAGAACTTTAACCTTGAGCTTTCTTAGTTGAGCAAGCATAGATATATCAAAAGGGTCTATTATCTTGCCTTTTCTTATCATTATTTGACCTTTCTTAAAATCCTCGCCTCTCTTTATGATGTTATCTCCTATAGGGAAGCTCTTTGATAGTTCGATCTCATCATCCAAAACCTTTACATATTCTACTGGAACTACTGTGTCAAAGCCATCAGGTAAAGCCGCCCCAGTAGCTATCTTGACAGCTTTTCCTCGAGTCCCTCTCATAATCGGACTTTCTCCTATCCTAACCTCTCCTATTACTTTCAATTTTATTGGAGAATACTGAGAAGCTGATAGAATATCTGCTCCTCTAATAGCGTAGCCTTCAAAAGCAGATTCATCCACTAAAGGCTCATCAAAATCTGATGCTATATCCTCAGCCAATACTCTGCCTAAGCTCTCATCAAAGTTAACATCCTCGATACCTAGTCTTATCGATAATTTCTTTAAGGTTAGGGCTATAACATCATCAACCTTTGTCAGCTTTTTTAGAAATCTGTAGCCCATAGTCATCTTTACTCATTTGCTGGATCAGTAAGGTTTCACTTCATGATATATAAGATCAATAATATTAAGCTTATTAAGATCAACAAAGGAGATGTCACAAAGTAAAAGTTATCGCTTCTGTATACATAGACAAGAATAGGTGGAAGCTTCTCTAAAGATGGCAGATAGTTTGCAATTATAGGTAATAGCACCAAGATAACACCAATTAAGATGAACAATATGCCCATTATTGTCAAGGATTGATAGGCTTCAGGTGGAAGACTTGATCGCAACCTCTCACCTTCTGAAATATCCTATCAATATTATTGTATTTAGATGTTTTCGAGATTGATCCATCCAATTTTGACTTTGAAGATGAGAAGAGCAGTTAAAGTCTACGTGAAAACTTGATGGTAAGAAAAAACATATATAGAAATTTTCACAATCTAGAAGATTTAGGGCCTATTGTGAGTACAGTAGGCGCGACTCAAATCTTTAAGAGCATTAGCGATAATCCTCTGATGAGAAGATTACTTCAAGGCTTATGTCGTTATTGTGAAAAAGATAAAGGCGATAGGTTGGAGATAGCTCTAGAACTATACGTTGGAGTAAGGAAGAAAGCCTGCATAAGATGTGTCTTTGCCAAGCAATTTTTGACACCACTAATTAGAGTTGCCTCCAAATCCTTTAGTACTAGTGATGCTCAAATCAAAAAACTTTTAAGGACCCTTACTGGCGCGGAGGACTAGCAAGTGTAATAAAAGGCATGGCATGGTTTGGTGTGACAAGACCCTTTGTACCAGGGGCACCATTTCAAGTTGTCTGGAACATAACAAGGGCATGTAATCTGAAGTGCAGGGAAGCCCGATAAGAACGAATTGAATACTGAAGATGCAATAAAAGTCATAGATATTCTTGCAGATGCTGGAGTGTTGATACTAGCTTTCTCTGGTGGTGAGCCAACAGTTAGGCACGATATACTAAAGTTGATAAAACATGCTTCAACGAGGAGAATGTATGTAGCTATGGCTAATAATGGAATTGCTTTGGCATCCATCGATAGAGTTAGAGAGTTAAAGAACGCTGGACTTCAATTCGTCCAAATTAGCCTAGACGGAATAGACCCTTACACTCATGATTTGTTTAGAGGTGTGCCTGGTGCCTTTAAAAAGACTATTCAAGGAATTAAGAACTGTGTTTCTGAAAAACTATTTGTAGAAATTGCTACAACAGCCACTCGCTTTAACTATGAAGAAATCCCAGAAATCGTAGATTTCGCAGACGAATTGGGAGTAAACTGGTTCATGCTCTACAATTTTATTCCTACAGGGAGAGGCGCATCTATGATCAATGAAATCTCACACCAGAGGAGAGGGAGAAACTGCTGAAAATACTTTGGAAAAAGATGAAGAGTAAGAATATAGAGGTGCTTTCAACCGCCCCTCAGTTTGCTAGAATAGCACAAGAAGTGGAGAATAAGATCGCAAAGGTAATGGAGCATATGCATGGCTCGAAACAGCAGATATTGACTGAACTGATAGAAGAAGGGTTGTATGATGATACCTATGAATGTAATGGTGCTATTGTCCCTACACACTTCTATAACCCTGAGCTATCTGGCGACTTGAAGAGGTTAGCCGATTTTATAGGTGGTTGTGGGTGCGGTCGCTTCTACTTGGCAATGGAACCTAATGGGAACATATACCCATGTGTCTTTCCCTCATGAGAAAGACGTAAAAGTAGGGAATATCTTTGAAGATGATTTTGTGAATTTATGAAAAAATTCAAAGCTGTTATGGATGACCAGAAATAAGGATTTCCTTGAGCCTAACTGCAAAGGTTGCAAATATCTTTACACTTGTGGGGGATGTAGGGATAGAGCATACAATTACTACAAGAATATCTTTGCGCCAGATCCAGGTTGCATAATAAATAGAAACTATTGGTTGAAATTACAAAATGACCTAAGAAAAGGCTATGATTTGAGATAGGCTCCTAAAGACTATGAGTTTGTGAGAGTTCATCGCCTTGATATGCTCTTATAAAAGATTTTCGCCACCGTCTGAACAATGGCATCTTCCTCTATAACTTCAACTATGGTCCTTGCCTCATCTATATCTGATCCTACGCCTATAACACCGTGCCTTCTAAGTATCAGAGCGTTTCTGCTAGCAATATTTTTGCTTACGATCTCACTTAGTTCTTCAGAGCCGGGTCTTTTAAAAGGCAGTATTACAACTTCTCTCAATATCATCGATGCTTCTGCAGTGATAGGCTTAAACTTCTTGCCAATCATAGTGACGCCGACAGTGAAAGGGTTGTGAGCATGGACTACTCCATTTACATCTTTTCTTGCTTTTAGAATCCCTATATGAAGACGCCATTCCTTAGATGGCATGTTAGTTCCTTCCACGATTTTTCCATTAAAGTCTATCTTGACAAGGTCTTCTTCTTTTAGCTTAGTCTTTTTCGAGTCTGTAGGAGTGATCCAAACGAATTTTGAATCTGGAATTCTTGCGCTTATGTTGCCACTCGTACTCGTCACAAGTTTCCTTAGGTAGAGAGCCCTCATACCTTCAAGGATATCTCTCTTTAATCGCTCTTCATCTAAACTCATGATTCAATTCCCCCTCATTCCGAGATGAGTTCCTTATTAAGTAAATGTTGAGCCTAAATATTTAAATAACCTCTGTACTCATCATTAATCAGATGTTGAAAGTCCGCTGTAGAAATCAAATTAGAATATCTATAGGAACACAAGAATTCACATCAACATGTAAGGACTGTCTCCTTATAGAAGTATCAATTTATACTGCGAAATTGTTTAGCAGATGTGTGGAGGCCGATGCATGACAAGCGTATGTAAAAAATGTGGGTTACCTATCGATCTTTGTGTTTGCGAAGAGCTAGAAAAAGGCGAAACAAGAGTTGTCGTCCGTCTTGAGATGAGGAGATTTTCTAAACCTACTACCATAATTGAGGGGCTTAACCCGAAACGAACCGATCTGAATAAGATAGTGCAAAAGCTGAAAATGAAACTGGCTTGTGGTGGAACTGTGAAGGATGGTTACGTGCTCTTACAAGGGGATCATAGAGATAATGTCAAAGAAGAATTAATTTGGTTAGGCTTTAACGAATCTTCGATAGAAGTCCAATAAAGTGAAGGAATTTCTTGCAAGAAGATGGTTCCGGCGATAATTTAAAAATAAGATTCCGCCGTACTTCGATAAAGAGAAGAAAACTCTGTCCTAAATGTTTGGGTGATCTTGAGATAGCCTCACCCTTTGGGGGATGGCTTATACCACAAGAATATAAGTGTAAAGCTTGTGGCTATCATGGTCCAATAGCTTTAGAGATTAATGATTAAATTTGCCAAAAACAAAATGTCTTACAATATCTTTATATAGAAAGATAACGCCCCATGGTTCTAAGTGATAGAAGTGGGGGATTCAGTTCACAAGAGACTACATCTATACCCTGAAGCGCTCTCCTATTAGGAATAATCCTACATTAGCACTCTTTATAAAAAAGTCCTCCAAGAATTCAAATTTGAAGGAACGATAAGAGTTGACTAAAGTGAGGTTTGCCCTTCCAAAAGGCTCTCTTGAAAATGCTACTTTTGAGATTCTTGGCAAAGCTGGATACAAGTTATCAGGGCAGGAGCGCACATATCGCCCATCTATAAATGATCCTGAGATAGAGCCTAGAATATTAAGACCACAAGAGATACCTATCTATGTGGCAGAAGGTCTTCAGGATATAGGAATAACTGGATTGGATTGGATAAAAGAGACAAATTCTGATGTAGAAGTTCTTCTGAATTTAGAGTACGGTGCAATTAAGCTTGTATTGGCAGTTCCTAAGCCTTGGGCGATGAATTCGCTTTCTCAGCTCGTTGAGAAATTTTGGAAGGAGAAGAGAGAATTAAGAATTTCGACAGAATACCTTAACACAACTGTTTCATACCTCAAGTCTAACCCAGCATATAAAAACCACTATGGCGATCTTGATCCTTTGGTAATAACACCATGGTGGAGAATAGGCAATAACCCTAGTGTGAGTGTATTCCTATCTTTTGGAGCAACGGAGGCAAAGCCACCAGAAAACGCAGATGCTATAGTCGATGTTACAGAGACTGGCACAACGCTTGAGCAAAACAATCTAAAGATTATCGAAATTATATGTGAGTCTACAGCCTATTTAATTGCAAACAAGGATTCTTTGAAAGATAAAGAGAAGAGAGAAAAGATCTACGATATATTTACATTGCTCAAAGGAGTGGTCGATGGAAGAAAAAGATTGCACATATTCGTAAATGTAAGTGAGGCGAATCTTCAGAAACTTTTAAAGCAGTTACCAGCTCTAAAAAGACCTACTATATCTCCCCTTTCAGAGAAGGGTTGGTACTCTGTGAATACAGTCATAGATAGAAGGATCTTCATCGAGCTTTTGCCGAAGTTAAGGAAGTTAGCCCAAGGTCTTGTAGTCTATGAACCAAGACAAGTTCTATCTCTTGATGAGATTTTTAACAAGAAGCAAGGTGATTAGCCATAATAAGATTGTGGAAGATTTCAGATGCGTCCCGCCAACTTCTTGAAGAGAGAGAATATTATTCACTTAAGTGGTTTAGCGAACTAGAGAACTATGTCAAAGAGATAATAAATGAAGTTAAAAAGAGTGGCGATAAAGCCTTAGCCAATTTCATCAAAAAATATGATGGAGTAAAAGTCAATATTGATAAATTCATAGTCGAAAGAGAAGAAATTGATAAAGCTTATGAGAGTATCAATGAGGATGAAATCTTTGCCTTAAAGTTCGCAAAAAAAAGAATTGAAGGTTTTCAAAACACTATTCTCAAAAAGTTGAAATTCAAATGGTATGATGGAGAAAAGAACGTTCAGGTAATCAATCTAGCATTGCCTATTGAGAGCGTAGGTTGTTATGTCCCAGGAGGCTATTCACCTTATCCAAGTAGCCTTCTCATGGCAGTAGTTCCAG
>CALLJF010000051.1 GCA_938091495.1 uncultured Nitrososphaerales archaeon
TGTTTTTTAGATGATAGCTCGCTAGCGATTATCTCTTCAGCCCCTTTACTTATTATCAAATGAGTTTCAATATTCTTATCTGAGAGAACTTCGAGAAGGCGCTTGCCATAAACTACACCACTCGCTCCAGTTATAGCAACGATTATCCTCATGATCTCAACTTATCCATAGTTCAAGTAGATTAATGTTACTTATCCGATGAATTATTATCTAAAAATTCAATGCTTATTGAAGATTAGCCCTTTGAGGCTGTATCTTTAGTGAGTAGGATTTTTGGACCGAAAGGACAAGATGTATCGGGTCCTAGCCAGTCTCCATGTGATATGTATGCTGTATATCGACAACCGCCACATAGTTTGCCATATGCACATACTTTACAAGAGCCTTTTAGCTCTTTTCTGTTTCTGATGTAATTCAGTAGTTCATTATGAATCCGGTTTCTTCTAATCTTTGTTCAAGAAGATTGCCCAGTTTTATTGGGGCAGGTACACAGGGAAGCAAGTCTCCAGAAGCAGTGAGCCCTGCATAGGTTAAACCAGCCGAGCATCCACCAAATCCTGTTGCAAGTTTTCTCACAATCTTAGAAACTTCAAGCCCAAAATTCTCTTGAAACATTTTTTCATATCCTGAAAGAGCTTCGCCTACTGTGAAGACTTTGTCTTTTGAACGTTCGTAGCGTAATATGTCATTCCTCTAGCATAACATTGCATACCGAATCCTCCTACTACACTCTTGTAAAACTTGTTATGCAATATTTCCAGAGCGTTAATTTTCTCTTTTGAAGTTACATCAAGATAGTATGCTTCTAACCCACGACCAGCAGGTATGAGTCTGTTAAGATAAAATCTGGTTGCTCCAAGCTTTTCTGCTAAATTCATCGTCTCTTCTAATTCATGGATGTTCTTTGAGTGCAAGGTCATAGTAGTCGCCAATTCGTCAAAGTCTACAGCAGCACAATTTCTTATTCCCTCAATTGTCGCTTCAAAACTTCCAATCTTGTTTCTTAGGAAATCATGAGTCTCAGCCCTTGCACCATCTAAGCCAATTTCCACTCTTTTAATACCTACTTTAGCCAGCTTTTCAGCTACATCACGAGTCATTAGAGTTCCGTTGGAAGCAATTGTGCATAGCATGCCATTATCGTTGGCTCTTTTAATTGCATCATAAAGGTCCTTGCGCAATAATGGTTCGCCTCCTAAGAAAGTAAGTATAGCTACCCCTGCATCACTCATGTTGTCTATTACTTTGAAGGCTTGGGAAGTCGTAAGTTCTGAATAAGAGGACATAGGCGAGGAATCTTGATGGCAGTGCAGGCAGTTGGGGTTGCATCTGTTAGTGAAGTTTCAAACAATGGTTATTGGAGCACCAGTAGGTTGTGGATATCTTATTCCGAAATTGGTAATTCCTTTCACTACACTTAACATGCATTTGCGAATAAGAGAATCTTTCGTTAGTTGTTTTATTGTGGTATTATCAACTCCAAGACTGAAGAAAATTAGACGAATTAAGGGCATTAAAGCTGTTGATGCAAGAAGGCAACTTTCACAGAAAAAACGCTGACTTGATGAGTAGAAGTCAAAGACCGAAAGCAATCTCTCTTTTCCACATTTTTCACATTTACTTGCCAAATAACGTGCAAGAGATTTCCAAAGAGGGTTAAAGGATAGAGTTAAAGAGTGGTTACTATCAAGTATTTTAGCCATTGTTTACTCAACCGATCACAAATCTGTAATAAAAAGTTTGGGTTTCTTATCTTTACTTGGATAACTTACATGCTATGGGAAAACGATAAAGCTCCAACCATCATAGAACTATTCATGTAATTTAGCGGCGTAGTAGGCGCGATAGCTTTTGCTCTTTTGGCTGTTGGCATAAGACTGATCGTTAAGTAAACTTTGAGAATGATTATCTCCTTGCTGATTTAGGGGTTATCTTCTTTATCGTCCCATCTTTACAAGCCTTATAGACTGAATTGATTCTTTCTGTAAAGATTCCTGCCTCAATCACTCCAGGTATATTTTTTATTTTGCTCAACAGCAAAGGAGGGTCTTTGATAAGCCCAAAGTCTGTATCGAAGATTATATTCCCGTTCTCAGTAAATACTGGGTAGCCTTTCTCCAATAATCTTAGCTCAGGCTTCCCCCCAATCTTCTCCAACTCTTTTAAAACAAGACTTCGGGCAAAGGGCAGGACTTCTATTGGTACTTTTCTGTTCAAAGTTTCTACGAACTTATCTTCCTTAGTCAAAATTACAACCTTTTTTGATGCTCTCAACAATACCTTCTCCCTCAAAAGAGCGCCGCCTCCTCCTTTTATCATATTGAAATTTCTATCTATCTGATCCAGACCATCGACTACTAAATCAATTGAGGATATTAGATTTGGTTGAGCAATTTCCAATTCAGCTTTCTCTGCAAAGATCTGTATCTGTAGGGAAGAGGGTATTACTGAAACTTTGATTCGATTCTTCTTTATGTATTTGCTTAAAGCATCAACGAACCTTGATACTGCGAAGCCACTTCCCAAGCCAATTATCATTCCATCTTTTACATTTTCAAGGGCTTTTTCAGCCATTTTATCCATAATTTTTTCAGGTTTTACTTTTACCACCCTTTATGCTTCCAATTGCCATAATTTATAGCCTACCAATGTTCAAAATGTAGTATCTCTTCAAGAGGCTTCCTATCATGAACTTTTCCCTTTACCTCATCTGGATAGCCTAATGGGGTCATGGCGACCACACGTATACCTGATGGTATTCCTAAAACTTCTTTCACAATTTTTTCGTCAAAATTCGCTATCCAGCAAGTCCCTAAACCCTCTTCTTTTGCACAAAGGACCATGTTTTGCATGGCAATGGCTACATCCACTTTCCAATACTCCTCCCCATCTGCTCTCACCCAAGCGTTACTAGGGTCTGCGCATGCGACTATTATTACTGGTGCGCTAACAAACCAGTCTTTAGAGTAAGATTCTCCCAGCTTCTTTTTTATTACAGGGTCAGTTACTACAATAAAATGCCATGGCTGACTGTTAGTAGCGGAAGGTGCAAGACGGCCAGCCTCAATTATACGCATAAGCTTCTTCTTTCCAACTTTCTTCGACTTGTATCTTCTTATACTTCGCCTTGAACTTATGGCTTCGAATACATCCAACAATAACACCCGAAGTTAGTTCTTTAAAGAATTGATGGGTTTAATAATTTACGCTTAACTAGAATTACCCTTCAATATCTATCTGCTCTAGCCTATCCAGGGCTTGAAGAACTTCATCCCTTAGAGCCTTGACCTTATCCTCTACCCTCGCCTCTTCTGTTTTTATTTTAGGCTTTTCCTCCTTTTGCTCTAACTTTGCTGGTGTGAGAGTCTTTGGAGTAGGGGCTTTAACTTCTTCGAGCCTAGCTTTTGCTCTAGTAAGCCTGCTCTCTATCTGTCCCATCTTTCTCTCGAACAAGCCTATGAGTTCGCTTCTAAGGTTCTCTAACTCTCCAACCTCTATCAATAGCTCTGCATTGCTCAGCTTCTCTTCTACAGCCTTCAACTGTTCACGATACTTGTTGGAGAGTTGCTCCCTCTCTTCCTTTGTTATTTTGTTTTGAACCTCGGCTTCATACACTCTTGTCAATGCGCTAGACAGCAACTCCTTTTCAAGCAATAAAGCGTTCAACTCTTTTCGAGCCTTTTCAAGATCAGGCATCTGGATTAGCTTTTCTTCAGTGGTTGGAAGAGGGGATTTGATGCTAGGAGTTTCAGCCTTTTCTTTTGGTTGCTTTTTCGAAAATTTTGATAAAGCATAGAATATAAAAGAGCCAATAATAAAGCCGATTCCTAATCCGACCGCTAAATCGAATAACTCCATCTAATCAAAATAGTAAATCGTAAAGTAATATTTAAAGCGATCAGCCAAAGAATTACTATGAGTTCTACGAAGAGTTTTGATCAAGAAAGGTTCTACTCTATTCCCTCAGCATTTAGTCATTTTCACTATGTGAATATTACAAAGGCAACGATCAAGAAGGTTATCAAAGCTCCGATAAAATGCCCAACTCTGAAGGGTCCGACTTCAATTAATTCCCATTGGATGCCAGGCATCACTAACTGAATTATGGGCATGATCAAATCGCTTACCAAAGCTTGAACTAATGCACCTAAGTATATACCGAGAATGAAGGCAACTGCCAGACCTAGCACTTTGTATTTTGAGATAAAGTCCAAAAATTCTTTCCTTAAGCCTTTCGGAGGTGGTGTAGGTTTCGGTTCGAGCAACTCTCTAATACGCTTAAGCTCTTCTAACATTTTATCCTCTTTCGACATTATTTCACTACTGCTTGGCATGCATTACGACAAATAAACTTTCTGTTTAGAATGTATAGATATAATTTATACTACTTTCAATTTACATTTGTTTTCACATTCATGGCAGATTCTACGATGATTCCATTGTGAGAAAGATATCCTTGTAAAGAGCCAAAAGATGCTCAATGAAATCAAAAAGAGATCGATGAAGATGCTTTGAACTAAACTATCAATCCCAATCAACATTAGAAAAACTCCAAAGATGAAGAAGGCATTTATCAAGAGGTGAAGAATGGTCTGTTTAAGATTGAGTAGGGGAAGAATCAAACCTAGAGCAACCCCTAGAAGGCCGATGATTATGAAGAAGGTTGGAACGGATAAATTGCTGGAGAAATAGATAATAGCCCCAAAGAGACTTATCAAAGCTCCAATAAGCAAACCAGTACAACCAGTGCAAAAAGACTTATCCTTTATCCAAAATTCATGAGAAGAAAAGTTTTCACAACTAGGATGGTGCCCATGCACTATCCTCAAGCCGAAGATAAAGGAAGCATTGTTAGAACTAATCGGCTCTTCCCGAGCAATATCCTTTTTGCAAAAAAATATCTTTGAACACTCCTTTGGTAAAATAGTAGCTATCATTCCTAAGATGCATAATAGCCCAAATAATGAACCAATTATGGGCTTGCGAAATAGAGAATGTTCATAATTTAAAGGCAAAGAAAAACCAGTAACTACAAACATGAAAAGTCCTAAGAATGAGAGAAGCATTAGCAATAAAAGATCAAAACGATGATAGGTCTTTCCAAGCATGAAAATCCTACCTTAGAATAGGCTCTTCAACTGGTTCATAATGCCCTGACTGGCCATGTATCTGTAGGTTCTTCTTTTCAATTTGTTCTTTGAGAATATGCCTTTTAACCTTCTATTAAAAGAACCATAGAAACTTCGATAGCACTCATAAAGTTCCTCTTGTACTTCCTCTCTTGATAGATGCTCAGTAGGCATTATCGCATGAACCATATCATAATTTGACCAGTTTTTGTCTTCGATCCATCCATTTTGCTGGGCTTTCTCATATACTTCTGTCCCTGGAAAAGGCGTTAGTATCATGAATATCGCTAGATCAGGGTCCAGATCGTTCGTAAATTCCCTCATCTTTGCTATGGACTCAGCTGAATCATTTCTTTCCCCTATAATAAAGGTTGCTTGAGCGAATATATCATTCTCTTTCAGCAATTTTACTGCTCTCTTTGTGTCTTCAGGGTTTATATTTTTGTTAAAGGCACGAAGGGTTGAATTGCTATCACTCTCTGCTCCAAAAAGTATCCAACAGTTTCCCGCTTTTCTTATTTTAGGTAGAAATTCTCTTTGCCTAACGATGTCATCACATCTGGCTTGAAAGAACCACATGATATCATCAGAAAGTCCTCTTCTAATTATCTCATCACATAAATCTTACCATAAGTTTGCTTATGGTAAGATTATCGTCTGTTAACCAGAAAAATCTAATCCCATAATTCCGATAGCAGAATTCAATCTCATCAGCAATTCTCTTGGCAGATTTAGCCCTCCATCTACCATTCCAATGTTTCCATTGAGTACAAAAGGTACAACGATACGGGCATCCTCTCGATCCCTCTATCAAACCGTACCTAGTTTTAGCGCCAGCCATCATAGTGAAGTGATATTTATGAACAAAATCTTTAACAAAGTGATAGCCAGGATA
>CALLJF010000052.1 GCA_938091495.1 uncultured Nitrososphaerales archaeon
AAGGGGGCAGTTAGGCACTGTAAGAGCGATGGTAACATTAACTCTATTTCCATTCATCTCTATGCTTTTTACCATGTTCAAATCTACTATATTGATGCCTATCTCTGGGTCTATCACTCTCTTCAATCCATCGATTATTACTTTTTCGTTCAACATATCGCCAAACCTTCTTTTTACCAAACTTTAAACTTCTTTCTGACCGAACCTTCGCTTTTTCCCTCTTTTATATCCTTGCCTTGGTCGATATATGTTCAACATCTATAACAATTGTTATAGGATTATTTAAGCTGATCTGAATAGGCAGAAGTATTGATAGTTAAGAGTTCGAAAAAGTTTAATTAATAAAAATTCAATTATACTATGAGAGAATAGAGTAACATTGACAACTAAAGTAAGAGTAGACCCAGGTGCATGTCAAAATAAGGTGTTCATTGAAGCGAAGGAAAACGGTTCAACGGTCACAATAAACATAGAGTCGGACTGTCCTAGCGTAATAAGAATCTCTGAAAAGGTAAAAGAAATGAGTCTGTTTGACATCATAAGAAGAATGGATGACAACATCGTCTATAAAGCTGCATCTGAGGCAAGGCTGCATCCAACGTGCGCTGTCCCTTGTGCTATACTAAAAATAGCCGAAGCCGAGTTAGGGTTGGCTGTAAAAAAGGATGTCAAAATCTTGTTTCAAAGAGAAAAGGAAAAGTCCTGATCAAATCGAATTATTATTTCCTTGAACGCTTTTTAGAGAAAAGATAAACCAATAATACTATCATGACTATACCAAAGATGGCTAATAGTAAGAGAGTTGTAGTATCCAACTCTCGAGGATTTACTTTAAAATATCGAATCTGACTTGTGACACCATCATAACTTGCTCTGACCGACCAATCACCAGCAACCGTTGGGCTAAAAGTATAGCTATATGACCCTGTAGGGGCTGGATTTAGAACATAAGTCAAAATTTTTCCATCAGGTTGAATAAAGGTCAGAGTTACTTGAGCTGTATGAGAAGGTATTATTGAACCACTGACTTCAATTGAAGCGCCTAAAGTTAGAGTTGATGCTGATAAGTTTATGGTGATTTCAGACTCTGTCTGAGCAAATTCAGCGTTTTTGTAAGCAGTATAGAGTATTTGGGTCAAGTTCCCAACTGCAGCCTTAATGTGTAAAAGGGTTTGCTGATAGAGTTGCTGAGTATAGCCCTTTGCTCCTAGGTATTCTATTCCAATATCATAGTTGCTAACATAATCTGTGATCATCTGAGCATAAGTTGAACCTACTACGACATTTCCTCCAATAGGTGCATCATAATACAATACACTTGTATTGTCATGACTATTAACCCATTCTGCAAGCTGAATGGCATTATCTTTTGGATTTGCTATGATCGCATTAACTTTAAAGTCGTAAGCGTTTAAGTCATACAAGAGTTGATCGAGAAAGGCTGTATTTATTTGGCTTGATTCATAATTGTTATGATAAGTTCGGGAGTCAGCATATTCGTGATCCTGTTTTGTGTAATCTGTATGCCCGAATTGAGTCATATCAGAAAAGTAATGGGCTAGCAATCCTGCTGCATAGGCAGCCTTGTGCTCATCTTCAGACCTTTCAGGTCTACCATCCCTTATCCAATTGGTCAAGTTTCCCAAAATCCAATCATAGAGTTGCTGTATCCTATCAGGCGCTCCTCTCTTATCATGACTCCCATAAGAATGAACGTAATACATATGATTACTATAATCCTTAAAGTATGAATCGAGATCATCGGTATAACCAAGCCAATTGTCTGAACCATCATTGAAGGAATATTCGTAATCTCCCCATTTTTCACCATTTGAGTTAAGGTAATAGTCTGTAATCCATTGGGCAACAGTCCCATTATAATCCTTTAACTTCTGATAAGCAACATCAGCTATAGCGTCATGGATGCCATAGTAAGGATAATCAATATTATTTGAAGAGCCGTTTCCCCAAGCGTGAGCCTCTGGGTTAGGCATAATGGCAAATATAATTAAAGATATGCACATCGCTACTATCACGTTCTTAAGAAGTCTCATCCTAAATCCATAAGATAGCATCAAATATATTTGTTAACTTATGAATACGTTTAAAATAGAATGGAGAAAAAAGAGATGAATAAGATTGGCGGAGTATAAAGTCCTTGTATCGTTATCCGAGAGCGTCGATGCTTCTTCAAAAGCCCTCCTTTCTAGGCAGATATCAACATTGTTAAGATTCTCAGGGTCAAATTTCTCTAAAAAAGAAGTGAAGAAAAAAATCATTCTAATAGATACAAAGGACCCTGTTAACGTTTCTGAAATTATATCGAAGATACCAGGAGTGGATTATACCGCAGTAGTAGAGACTACTTCATCTAATTATGAAGATGTCGTTGAATCTATTGTGAGGGCTGGAATTAAGTTGATATACCCTGATGAGACTTTCGATGTAAGAGTTGATATAGAAGGTTCTTTGCCTTACCTCAGTAGAGATGTAGAATTTGCAACCTGTGCAAGGATCATAGGAGAACTCAATGATAAAAACGTAAGGCAAGATAAAGATAATCCTTCAAAAGTGATCTATGCGAAGATAGAAGATGATTTAGCCTGCATATTTTACTACAAATATGATGGGCCTGGAGGAATGCCCGTTGGATCAAGGGGAAAGGCACTATGTCTGTTATTAGGAGATAGTGATGCTGTTGCAAGCTGGATGATGGCTAGACAAGGCTTCTTTCCTTACCTTTTATTTTTTGATGCTAGCCCCTATTTTGATCATTTTTATGTAAAAAGAGTGATAACGATTGCAACTCTTCTAAGGGAATTCTTGCCCGTTAGAAGATACAATCTCATTACTTTAAAGACAGGTTTCATCATAGAGAGCTTAAAAAGAATCTGCTCACCTGAAATATTACCTTCCGTGTACAATAGAATGGTTATTCGCATTGCTTGTGCCTATGCTAATAAGATTGGTATTAGCGCCATAGTTATTGGTGAGAGCTTAGAAAAGAGTGGCTTTCAGACCATTAAGGATTCTTTTGAAATATCTTCAAAGTATGATAAGCAGATTCTACTTCCTTTGATCGGACTGATCAGAAAAGAGATTATTAATTATTCTAAAAGGATCGGGATCTTTAGTTTCACAAAGGGATTGGAAAAGGTTACAACTGAGCCGAATAGAAGAGCCATAATAGAAGCAGAGAGAAAGTTAGAAATAGAAAAGCTTGTTGAAGAAGCCTTGAGCAAAGTTGTCTTAATCGATCTTAAGAGAGGGTTCGACGACGTTCATAACATTCTAAATCATTATTCTTCTCAAAAGCTTAAATAGCGTAATAACAATTGTTATTAATAGGCTAATACCTTGTTAATTGCAGAAAGATGAATTGGGTGAATCTCTTTCCCTATTTTTTGGGCAAGAGAGCGCCTCCCCAGGTTTTTCTTACCCAATTCATCCTGCAAAAGTTTTAGATCAAGCTTATATGCCCTTCATACTTTATAGTTAATGCAGGCAATGAAGACAATAGCCCTGGCGATCGATGAGCTAGATCTTGAGTTCTGAGCTTGCGGGTGGGCGAGATCATAAACTCGCCTATCTTATGATATTTCGTAGATCGTTAGACCCGTCTTTATCACTCAACTTGTCAACTGACTCTACTTCTATCATTACTCCATTTTTAAACCCATTGCATCTATAACCGCCTAGCAAAGGAACTTAAGTTGCCCAACCTTCTAGTTAGATCGGTCCACAGTAGTATCTGGTTGCTGGGCAGCCTAAACACTTCTTCTCTTGATAACGCATACACTTACCGCAGTTTATTCCGCAAGGTGCATCTTCATCTTCTTTAGCTGCAATGATTTTGATTGGTAGATACTTTGGAAATGCTGGTGCTTCACCTATCGTGACTTCTGAACGCCTAATACCCTTTTGTGCTCTTAGAGAACATACTTCGACTATGGAGTTTAACGTGTCAACATCTTCAGCTATCATAATACTCATCAAATTGTAAGCGCCAGTTGTTGCGGTTAAAAACACGATTCTTGGACATTTAGAAAACATCTTTACAAGTTCTCGTAGACGTTCCGGCGTTTCAACCTCCGCATTCACAATTGCAAGTCGGAAACCTAGATATTCAACGTTAAGTCCGGCTGAAACTTTAACTAGCCTCTCAGAGAGGTTCTTTAACCTTGTCCTTATAGCTACATGAGATAAAGCGAGTTCTTTGCCTATCGACGACAGAGAGGCACGTCCATCTTCTTGTAAGAGGGATGTGATTTTCTTATCTATTTTATCCATCATTTCTCCCTGCTTACAATCTGTAAGCAAATGTATATATTTACCTTTCTATTTGTAACTAAACGGAGCGGAAGGATTTGGCTATGAAAGAAGTTGTGGTGGAAGTTATTGGTGTAGATCCGCCGTGCAAAAGATGTCAAGCAACTTATAAAAGCGTTGAAGAAGCAGCTTCAGCTCTAAAAGCAGAAAACATCAGCGTTAAGATTTTAAAGTTGAATGTTCAGTCCAAAGAGATTGTCGCGAAGTACGGCGTTCTTGTGGCTCCCGCATTAGCTATCAACAATATCGTTAGAGTGATAGGAAGAGTCCCTTCCAAAAAGGAAGTTGAGAGGCTAATCCTTGCAACCGCTAGATAGATGATCAAAGATGATGAAGGAGGATTATTCTGAGATTCAAAGAAAGCTTACACAGATTCTTGATTTGAAGTTCCCACCAGTAGCC
>CALLJF010000053.1 GCA_938091495.1 uncultured Nitrososphaerales archaeon
AAGGATTAAATCATCGTAAATTTCATTATCTAAATTCGAGATTCCTATTATCTTTGCCCCTCTTGCCTTCATTTCTAGTGCATTGCTAAGAGTCTCATGATAAGTCTGATCCTTCGGGTTAAGCACTACGACAGGAGTTCTTTCATCTATTAAAGCAAGAGTTCCATGCTTTAACTCCCCCGCAGCCATTCCCTCAGCATGAATGTAAGAGAGTTCCTTAAGCTTAAGAGCGCCCTCCAATGCTATCGGATGGTGGACAGATCTACCTATAAAGTAAAAGTCGCGACTGTCTTTGTACTTTTCTGCTATATCCATGATTTTGTTTTTTTGTTCAAGAATAAATTCAACGTAATCATTGAGCCACTTGAGCTTATTTATGTTAGCAACTTCATTAACCATGGTTAGGGCAAGAAGATAGATAAGTGCAAGTTGGGCTGTGAAGCTCTTAGTTGCTGCAACGCCTATCTCTGGGCCACAGTTCAGATAAAGAGCGAGATCACTCTCTCTATCAAGAGTCGAACTCATGACATTAACTATTGAGAGGATTTTTGCTCCTCTCTCTTTCGCTTCTCTAACAGCATGCAGAACATCAGCAGTCTCACCACTCTGTGAAATAGCCAGAATAACTGTATCTTTGTCCACCCAGCCCATTATCTGACTAAATTCACTTGCTAGGATGGCTTCACAGTAAACTTTTGAAATCTTTGAGAATAAATGCCTTGCTAAGAGTCCTGCGTGGAAGCTAGTGCCAGAAGCAGTTATGAATAATTTCTTAGCTGCTTTGATAGATTTGCAAAATTTCGTTAACTTAATTGGGTCTTGGTAAAGAGAACTCTTAATAGTGCTTGATTGCTCATTAATCTCCTTAAGGGTATAATGAGTAAACTCCTTCTTTGATACGTCGTAAGCTTCCCATGCTACTTGTGTTATGCTTTTTCGAACTTCTCTCCCATTAAAATCGAATATTTTTAAAGAATCCTTTTTTGCCATTACTGCCTCTAAGTTATCTAAAAAGACCACCTTATCCGTATATTCAATAAAGGATAAAACATCGCTTGCCAAAAAGAGTTCATTTTTTCTCATGCCTATTACAAGAGGAGAGTCCTTTCTTGCACCTAATATCAAATCAGGTTCATCTTGAAAGATCGCAAGGAAAGCAAAGTTTCCTTTGATTCTCTTTACAGTTGTTAAAAGAGTCTTCTTTATGTCTTTGAATTTATTATAGAATTTCTCAAGAAGGTGGGCTATTACTTCGCTATCAGTTTGACTTGTAAACTTATGACCTTCGGCCAATAACGATTTCTTCATTTCTTGGTAGTTTTCTATTATTCCATTATGGACTATGGCTATTTCTTTTCCACATGAAGTATGTGGATGGGCGTTCTCTCTTGTAACACCACCATGAGTAGCCCATCTTGTGTGTGCAATACCTACATTTCCCTTAAGTCCAAAAGAATTTGACTCGCCTTCACTTATCTTTCCTGTATTCTTCATTAATTTGATCTTTTCTTGGATAATAGCCAAACCCCAAGAGTCGTATCCTCTATATTCAAGCCTCCTCATTCCATTCATTAAGATAGGGAGTGCATCTTTATCACCAACGTATCCTATGATTCCACACATAGCCAAGTCTAGTTTTTATGAAGATGTTTAAAAATCCCATAGCACTCTAATGTATTGCCGTTATAATCTCTTTTTAAGTAGGCTATGTTGATTTTGTAATCAAGATGAGAGTTTTCTGTTGACCGTTAAAAAACAATTTATAGATGATAACCAGGAAGAATAATTTATTGGATTAAGGAAATCTTTATGAGGAGCCTTTGTGGAAGGGGTAGTAAATGGGGATAATGATGCATAAGGTTATTATACAGCTTACCAAAAACGAGGAGGTGAGAGAGGTTGAATAAGGATCAAGTTATAGGAGCTTTGATATTAATTGCAAGTATTTTAGGCATAATAGTTTATGGTTGGCTCCTATTCTTCGTTGCCCCTCAGCTCGTACTGCAGATATCTGCATTCATAGCCATCTTGGTAATTCTAGGGATTCTTGCATGGATAGGTTGGACTATGGCTACTACGCCACCACCAGCACCTATAGAAGCTGAAATTACCACCTCGACACAAGAAACTTCAACTAAAACAGAATTTACTGGCAAAGAGAAGACTGATTAATCACATAATTCGATTAAGCAATTGTTTGAGTAAAAGCCTAAAATCTAGAGAGATTAGTTAGGAAGACTGGCGTTCTCGTTTGGTCCCAAATGTTCCTATTAGAAATTGTATTAATTAATCAAAGATTGGTAGTCTTAAGGTTTAAATTTGAGAATAGAGCTACTAAAAAACAATTTATAATAGTCCCTAATTAAACTTACCCATGAAAAAGGAGCTTATAATCGAAGGAAAAGATGGTCCTTTGATGAAGAGTATTATGATCTTCGATGAGCCGTCGATTATGAGACCTACCTTAAACCCCCTTAGTTGGAAGATTCTTAACCTTCTTGCTCAGAAGCCTATGTACCCCGCCGAGATATCAAGGTCCCTCGAGATTTATGAACAAAAGGTTTACTATTACATTAAGCAGTTACATAAAATAGGACTTTTATCCATTGAGAGAGAAGAACCTATAAAAGGCGCATTGGCCAAGTACTATAAAGTAACTTATCCTGCTTTTGGCGTTGAGTTACCATTCGGTGAGAAAAGACTTAACTTATCAGGTTTGGCCTTTGTGGATGAAAAGATCATCTCTTTCTTTAATGAGTTTTTAGATCCAAGTGCTTTTGATGGGCGTATAATCGTTGGTTCCCCTGAAGCACATGGTCCGTATAAGGCATCTGCGAGAGACGGACATTATGCAGTTCAACTTGCTTTCTTTCTTGGACAATTCAGTAAGATGCCAAACGATTTTATTGTAAAGCTCGATGTAGATGTAAAAGCTGAGAAGGAAGAGAAGAACAATCTCATCTTGATAGGCGGTCCCGGTACGAACCTTATTACTGCAGATGTCAACAAGTATTTGCCAATCAGATTTAATGAGCAAAATTACTGGGCTGGACTACTAGATGCACAAGGGAGAGCATTCAATGGCGATCATGATGGACTTATAGCTAAGATTCCAAATCCTTATGATGAAAAGAAGAGCATAATAGTTCTTGCAGGGCTAAGATATACAGGCACGAAGTCATCTGTCATAGCCATAACGAACTTCACTAAAGAGGTCTTGAAGAATTATCATGGCGAAAGAAAATGGGCCATTGTGATTCGTGGATTCGATTTAAATGGTGATGGTAAAGTGGACTCCATCGAAGTTTTATTGTGACTAGGATAGAACGATTTATGTTAACGGCAAACATTTATAATAGATGTTTAGGGCTAATATTCACACAAAGTGTATAATCTTTGTCAGAATTCAAGCATATAGTTAGAATCGCTGGGAAGGATTTAGATGGAACGAAAAAGGTAGCTATTGCTTTAACAGATATTAAAGGTGTAAGTCATAATTTAGCCAGTGCTATTACCAATGCCCTTAAGATAGATAGTAGAATGAGGCTAGGAGCCCTTAGCGATGGGCAGATTTCTGAAATTCAAGAATGTCTTAAAGATCCTAGTAAGATAGGTATTCCTGCTTTCATGTTAAACCATAAGAAAGCCCCAGAAACAGGCGTTAACACTCATTATATAGGTTCTGACTTAGATTTTGTTCTAAAAACAGAGATAGAACGTGAAAAGATGCTAATGAGTTGGCGTGGTGTAAGGCATTCATTAGGCTTAAAGGTAAGAGGACAGCGTACAAGAACCACTGGAAGAAAGGGAAGAGCCGTTGGTGTGAAGAAGGGTGCCCCAGCATTACAACAAAAGTGATCTTTATGGGAGATCCTAAAAAGCCTCGTAAGAAGTATTCTGCACCAAAGCATCCTTGGCGAAGCGATCAATTATCTCAAGAGTTATTTATGATAGGCACTTATGGGCTGAGAAACAAGCGTGAACTATGGAAGGCACATACAGAACTTTCAAGGATAAGGAAACAAGCTAGGATGCTTTTGGCAACTCCTCATGAGATAAGAGAGAGGAAAGAAAAAGAACTTTTATCATCCCTAAGTAATCTGGGAATAGTGGATTTGAAATCAGGTTTGGACGATGTCCTCGGCCTGACAGTTGAGAATTTGTTGGAAAGGCGCCTTCAGACTGTAGTATGGAAAAAAGGCATAGCTTTGTCTCCTTACCAGGCTCGTCAAATGATAACTCATGGTCACATAATGATAGGAGATAAAATCGTCACAAGGCCTGGATACATGGTAAAAAGAGACGAATATGATAAAGTTAGGTTGAGCGAGAGTAGCACTCTTAAGAGTCAAACAATATCTGCTCAAGGTGAATAAAATGAGTGAGAAAAGCTCAGAAGCAAAAGAGAGGTGGGGATTGGCCCACATATATAGCTCTTATAACAATACAATAGTGCACATAACCGACTTGACTGGCGCTGAGACGATAGCCTTTAGTTCCGGAGGGAGGCATGTAAAGGCGGATAGGCTCGAATCTTCTCCTTACGCCGCCATGAAATCAGCCACAGCAGTTGCTGAAATAGCAAAGGCAAAGGGCATTAATGCTCTACACATTAAAGTCCGTGCTGTAGGTGGTACAGGTCCTAGAACTCCAGGCCCAGGTGCTCAAGCAGCCATAAGAGCCTTGGCTCGCTCAGGCTTCAAGATAGGAAGGATAGAAGACTGTACACCTATTCCTCACGATACTACTAGGAAACCAGGCGGTAGAAGGGGCAGAAGAGCCTGAGAGACTAACCTAAAATGGCAAATTCTAGTGGAGGGCTTTGTTCTTGGTGAAAATACAAGTATTGGAGCAGGATGAAACGAAGATCAAAGTCGTGATCAAGGGCATTCATAGGAGTTATGCTAATGCAATACGCCGTTTTGCCATCTCTGAAGTGCCTACAATGGCTATTGATGAGGTTGTAATAATCGAGAACTCTTCCATAATGTACGATGAACTTTTAGCCCATAGGCTCGGTCTGATTCCCCTAAAGACTGATCTTGAGAGATACGTTCTGCCAGAAGAATGTGATTGCAAAAGTCCTTTGGGTTGCCCCAGATGTAGAGTTCTTCTAGTTTTAGATGCTGAAGCCGTTGATAAGACAAAGGTTGTTTACTCTGGAGATTTAAAGTCTGAAGACAAGTTTGTAAAACCCATAAGCAACTCCATACCCATAGTCAAGCTTGCCCCTAGACAGGTGATAAAACTTGAAGCATATGCCAGATTAGGAAAAGGAAAAGAGCATGCAAAGTGGCAACCTACAACAGTTTCGGTTCTTAAGCCTATTTCTGAAGAGGAGGATACTCACATGCTGTATATCGAGTCTTCAGGCTCTCTCCCAGCCAGCGAAATCTTAACTAAAGCAGTCGAAATCTTACATAAGAAACTTTTAGATTTCTTAGAAAAATCAAAGAGTGTGAAGTAGTTTGAGTAGAATCGAAAATCCTGTTTTGAATAGTGCAATATACACTTTAAGGCAAGCATACAAGAATAGCAGCTCCCGTATCTGGCTCGCTGCTATTGAATATTTGTCGAAGTCTAGTTCAAGAAGACCAGCAGTGAACATAGGAAAGATCTCTAGACTGACAAAAGAAGGTGATTTAGTATTTGTCCCTGGTAAGATTCTTGGAGGCGGTACTATCTCGCATAAAGTAACCGTTGGGGCTTATAGTTTCTCAGAAAAGGCTTACTGGAAGATTCAAAAGGCAGGGGGTAATGCCATGTCATTAAGCAAGTTCATAAATAAATTTCCTGATGGGAAAGGAGTGATCTTGATTGGTGGCTAGTATGAAGAGTGCTAAAATCATGGTTGTAGACGCTCAAGGGTACATAGCTGGAAGGCTCTCTTCCCATATAGCGAAATCCTTGCTGAACGGTAATAAAGTGATTGTCGTGAACGCTGAAAAAGTCTTACTATCAGGCAGGAAGTCGAGCATCATAAATGAGTATTTAAAAAGATTAGAGATTAGTAGTGTAATAAGCCCTCGTCATGGTCCTTTTCATCCGAGAAGGCCTGATACCATACTGAGCAAGATGATTCGTGGGATGCTTCCAATACGCAAAGCCAAAGGCTTGGAGGCTTTGAAAAGATTGAGAGTATATGTAGGCGTACCTGAGCAGTACAAGACTTTTGAAAAGACCAAATTTGAAGATGCTATAGCGAAAAAACCTTTATCTTTTTATCTTACGCTAGGTGAGTTGTCCTTTAGGCTGGGTTGGAAAGGTGAGTAAATCGAGTTCTAATGTGAAACTATATTCAGGTTCAAGAAAGACAGCAAGGGCAACCGCTGCCATTTCAGCTGGGAGTGGTAGAGTTAGGATTAACAAAGTCCCTGTAGAGATCGTCACACCTGAAGTTGCGAGAGAAGTCATACTCACCCCATTACAGTTGGCTGGAGATATAAGAGACAAGGTGGACATAGATGTGAAGGTAAAGGGTGGAGGTTTCATGAGTAGGGCTGAAGCCTCTGCCATAGCTATATCTCGAGCTCTCGTAGAGTGGAGTAAAAGCCCAGAATTAAAACAGAAGATTGTAGAGTTCAACAAACACCTTCTAACCGGAGATCCAAGGCGCACGGAGCCAAAGAAGTTTGGAGGACCAGGCCCTAGGAGAAGAAGGCAGAAATCTTATAGATAAGGTGTAGATTCTTTTTACAGATATTTCAAGCATCTAGGTTCATTTTAATTATTTCAATTAAAGTAAAAGTACTGAGCAGTTAATAGGGTTGATATGGAGAAGTTCGACGAAGATATAAGCACTCTATTGAGGAGAATATCTGAAAATGAGGACATTAGAGTAAGATCTGAGTTAGAGCAAGTTGCACATAGGTTAATGGAGCTATATAGAAGGAACTTGGTCAAGATAAACCACTCAGTAATGGAACTTTTATGCTCAAAGCATCTAATTTTAAGAGGTTATTATGTAGACGTAGAGCACCAATTGAGCGATATACTAGTATGTGACCTTTTTGGAGTTAGGGGGGAGGGAAAGCTGATAATCGAGATAGAGACAGGCTATACTTCGCCAGAGCATGCTCTCGATCCTTCCACTTACAATAGAGCCAGACTTGCGAGCAAGATAGCAAGGTATAGCGCCTTCTCAGACAAGTTTGGCCTTGGAACCTTGCCCACGAACATATTGCAGATACCAGAAGTCTTTCAGAAACCTCCCAGCTATAGAAGGGCTGATGAGATACTGGAGGTGAAAACTCTTTGTGATAAATATTATAAAAACCCTCCAGTAAGCTTTGATGAGATAAAGAATGCTCGTCTGCACGCCATATATATAATTGATCTGGATAGAGCTTTAGTTCGAGAGATGGACCCCGAAGCATACATAGATGAAGTCTCAAAGATTTCGTTTATCAAAAGAGAATTTTTAGAGTAATGACTATTTGAGGCAGTTAAGAGTTTATGAATAGAATATGAAGCTAAAAAGTTTAAATTGTTAATAAACCTCGTCAAACTAATGAATTCAAAAATAATGCCATTTAGAGAAGACCTAAATACTGCTAATTTGTTCTTATTTATGACCATAAACCATTTTAGGGTGAATTAAAAGAAGGTTATTTCTATGCTGATCCCTGTTAGATGCTTTACATGCGGCTCACTGATAGGAGACAAGTACGAAGAATTCGTCAAGAAAGTTAAAGAAGGAGAGGATCCTGGCAAAGTCCTAGATAAAATAGGAGTGAAGAGGTACTGTTGCAGGAGGATTTTGTTATCCAATGTTAATGTAATTGATAGCACAATACCTTACTTTGAGGTCCTTGCTGAGAGACACTTCGAGTTCGAATCAGAACAACTTTGAGGTGCCGTAATGAAAAAAGCTTCAATCGAGTCCATCAAAGCAAGAATTTGCTACGATAGTAGAGGGGATGAGTCTATAGAAACTGACGTAAAGGTTGAGGGCTTCATTGGGAGGGCTTGTGCTCCAAGGGGAGCTAGCACTGGCAAGTATGAGGCAGTTGGCTTTAATCCTAATGGTATTAAAGCTACTTTAGAATTGATCTTTGATTATTCATCAAAATTGATAGGTTTTGATGCTTCCAATCCTAAATCTTTAAGCCAATTGTTGAGGGAGATAGATGGCACGAAGAACTTCAGTCGAATAGGTGGATCAGCTGCCTATGCTATAAGCGTGGCAACAGCCGAGGCTTTTGCAAGAGCTAAAGGTGTACCTCTATACAAAGCTCTTTTACCAAAAGGACCATATCTTATGCCTTACCCTTTAGGCAATGTTTTGTGCGGAGGAAAGCATTCTGGTCCTGGTGCACCTGATATTCAAGAATTCTTGGTCTGCCCTTTAGGTGCAAAGAGCATTAAAGAGGGTTTGAGGGCTAACATAGCCGTGCACAAGGAGCTAAGGAAGCAGATCGAAAAGAAAGATCCTTACTTCACAGGAGGTAAGGGGGATGAAGGAGGTTGGGCACCACACATAAAAGACGAAGAGGCCTTTGAATTAGTATCATCCTCATCAAAAATAGTTTCTGATTCTTTAGGTGTTGATATAAGATTGGGAGTTGATTTTGCTTCCTCTTCCCTTTGGGATGAAGATTCAAAAGCTTACGTTTATACCAGATGGGGAGCAAAGAGATCCTCAGGGGAGCAACTAGAGTTTGTTATGGAATTGGTTAAGAAATACCATCTCTTTTTTTTGGAAGATCCTTTTCATGAAGAAGCTTACGAAGAATTTGCTGAACTTACGAAGAAGCTGAGTAAAGTATACGTTGTAGGTGATGATATCTTCGTAACAAATACATCGCGATTATTAAAAGGTGTGAAGATGAAAGCAGGGAATGCTGCGATATTAAAGGTAAATCAAGCAGGGACTTTAGGCGATGCTATGGATTTCGCTGAGAACGCAAGAAAGCACAACTATACTTTGATAACTTCTCATAGATCAGGAGATACTTCTGATGTTCACTTATCTCATATAGCTATAGCAACTCAGTCTAAGATGATAAAGTCTGGAGTGGTAGGGGGGGAACGCTTATCAAAGCTTAATGAGCTTTTAAGGATAGATGAAGAGTTAGGCGGATGTAATATGGCTAAACTGGAGGTATGAAATTGTCACGTAGAAAAACTAATGAGGAGAAGGATGAAAGCGGCTCTTCTGAGAAAGTCGTAGTTGCTCAGCTCTCAGAGAAAACTCTACTTGCTACTGGCATAAGAGTCGGCACTTTGGTCAGGACCAAGGACATGGAAAAGTTCATCAGTAGAACTAGACCTGATGGTCTACGGATAATAGACCTTGAGAAGATCCTATCAAGAATAGACGTAGCTGCGAAGTCCATAGCAAGGTCTGACATCAAGAGAATAGTTGTATGCTCTGCAAAAGAGTATGGTAAGACTCCTGTTGAAATGTTCTGCTCATTGACAGGAGCAATCCCCGTAACAGGCAGGTTCATGCCCGGTACATTCACAAACCCTCTATACCCGGAACATATAGACCCAGAACTCGTAATAGTGGCAGACCCTATGATAGACGCAAGAGCTATAGAAGAGGCATCAAAGGTAGGAGTGCCTGTAATTGCTATTTGTGATACAGACAACGTTACTTCTAACATAGATCTAGTAATCCCAGGCAATAACAGAGGAAGAAGGGCTTTGGCTACCATCTTCTGGCTATTGGCAAGAGCAGTTCTAGTTCATTCAGGAGCCTTAACCCCTGATCAGCCAATGAAGCATTCAATAGAGGATTTTGAAACAAAGACTGTGGAGGAAAGTGCAAAGTGAGGTTAAGACGTCCTGCCGTGGCAGGCATGTTTTATCCTTTTAATGGTGACGAATTAAAGGCAAGCATTGAAGAATCCTTCTTCCATAGAATAGGTCCGAAAAAGAAGAGTCCATCAGTTGAAGCCATTGGTGAGAGAGTTGTCCTTGTTTCACCACATGCAGGATACATGTATTCAGGTCCTGTGGCTGCTCATGGATACTATGCTTGTTCTTATTTAAAAAGTGTAGAGTTAGTAGTAATAGCAGGACCAAACCACTACGGCATTGGTAGCGGTGTAGCAACTGTCAGAGAAGGAGTATGGGAGACGCCTTTAGGAAAGGTTGAGGTCGATGGCAATTCAGCAAAGCGCTTAGTAGAATCGTCTGGCATCGTTGACTTTGATGATTCAGCCCATATGAGAGAGCACTCTATCGAAGTTCAGATTCCATTTCTCCAATACATCTTTGGTAGCAAGTTCAAGATACTACCAATAAGCATGATGCTTCAAGACATGAGTACAGCAATTGATGTTGGCAAAGCCATAGCGAATTGTGTAAAAGATAAGAAATTCTTACTAATAGCTTCTTCAGACTTTACCCATTATGAAGCGCAAGAGATTGCTTCAAGAAAAGATTCAGAGGCGATCAAGGCGATACTACAGATGGATGTACTTAAACTCTACAATGTTATTGAAAATTTGAATGTAACTATGTGTGGATATGGGCCTGTAGCAGCGATAATTACAGCAGCCAAAGAGTTAAACATAACAAATGGAAAACTTCTCAAGTATGCAACTAGTGGGGATATAACTGGAGACTATAGTAGCGTAGTTGGCTACGCATCTATCCTATTTCAGTGAAGTTAATTTTGAAAATTTTTGCTAAGGCTCCTGGCAAGATAATAATTACTGGAGAGCATTTTGTAGTTCATGGCTCTTTGGCCCTTGCTACAGCTATTGATAAAGGAGCATTGGTACAGGCTGAAGCTTTTGAAGATATTGAAATTTTATCTAAAGCCTTAGGCTCTTACTCTTCAAAAAAAAGGCAAGTTCCCTTATCTCTTAAACCTACTTTGGAAGCCATAAAGGCTACTTTAGAATTTATAGGAGAGAAAAAAGGCGTTAGAGTGATGATAGATTCAGACCTGCCTGTATCTTCGGGTCTTGGCTCATCTAGTGCAGTTGCTGTGGCAACCGTTGCAGCCGTAGCATCAACCCTTGATCATGAATTATCGCCAGAAGAAATGGTAAATCTTGCCATGGTGTCTGAGAGAATAACTCATGGCAGACCATCGGGCATAGACGTGAACGTTGCAGTCTATGGCGGAGTAATTCTATTCAAGATAGGAGAGAAGCCTAGACAAATAAAGTTGGATAAAGATGTTGAGTTTATTGTATGCCATAGCGGGATTGAGCACAGAACGTCTAAGATGGTCTCAAAATTTTCAGAAATGAAGAAGTTATATCCTAATCTTTTTACATCCTTAGTTGCATCTTCTAATTACTTTACAGAGAAGGCAGCCTTTGCATTAATGAATAGAGACCTTACCACTTTAGGTGCCATAATGAACTTCTTTCATTCAGTCTTGAGCAATTTTGGAATGTCAACAAGAGAACTAGACCAGTTAATAGAAAAGGCTCTTGAAGCTGGTTGTATAGGAGCAAAGCTTACTGGTGCTGGTGGAGGAGGTTGCATTATAGCTTTACCAAAATCTGGCGAAGCAAGAGTTGTAGCTGAATCGTTAAAAAGGAAAGGCATCGATGCATCTATAGTGAAATTGCCTCTTGAAGGTGTAAAGGTTTGGCAAGAAAAGAGCTAGCAATAGTAAAGTTAGGGGGTTCTCTTATCACGCATAAGGAGAAGCCTCTAACTATAAATTCACAAGTGATAGATACTATTGGCAATACTCTATCAAAATCAGATAATCCCCTCATATTAGTGCATGGTGGTGGTTCTTTTGGACACTACTTTGCTGACAAGTATGGATTGACGACAAAACCATCAAAAGTTTCTGCTGAGGGGGTATCAAAGACCAGGGCATCTATGCTGGAGCTTAACCTTAAGATTCTAAGTTGTTTGGATAAGCATGGATTAAATCCTTATTCCTTGCCTCCATCAAACTTTGCACAATCGACCACTAAAGCAAAAAGAAAGCTGTTTTTATCCCTTATTGATTATGGCTTAACCCCTGTCACTTATGGAGATGTTCTTTTAGAATCAAAAGGTTTCTACGTTCTATCAGGGGACGAAATTACAAGGATGTTATCAGAAGCATTAAAGCCGATTAGGGTAATCTTTCTTTTGAACGTAGACGGCATATTCAGGAATTTAAATCAACCAGACTCTCTCATAGAAGAGCTAAAGCCAGAAGATTTAACAAAGATTCGAGTCAAGAGCATAGACATGGACGTTACTGGCGGCATGGGGCTTAAGGTGAAAGAAGCCATAAGAATGGCAAAGGATGGCATAGATGTAATGTTCATAAATGGCACAAACCAAGAGATAATCCTAAGAGCGTTAAAGGGCGAGCTTTTAAAAGGCACGTTGATAAGAGGTTTAAGAAAATGAATAAAGATTTGATAGAAAGAAAGACAGATCATATAAACATAAGTTTAGAAAAACAGGTAGAATCAAAGAAGTCTACCCTTTTTGAGTGTATTCATTTAATTCATAACGCTTTACCAGAATTAAATTTAGATTCTATAGACACATCAACTTCATTCCTAAATCATAAGTTCTCAGCACCTATACTAATAGATGCTATGGTGGGAGGGTCCCCTGAATCTGCAAAGATAAATGAGAACTTGGCTTTAGCCGCTGAAGAGCTCGGTATAGGGATGGTAGTCGGTAGCCAGAGGGCAGGACTGTCTTCACCATCTTTGGCTGAAACTTACTCTATAGTAAGAAAGAGAGCCCCAAATATCTTCTTGGCTTCTAACATAGGAGCTGCACAGCTATTGAAAGGTTTTGGAAAAGAAGAGGCAAAAAAGTGCATAGACATGATAGGAGCTAAAGCCTTTGTCATTCATTTGAACCCTTTACAAGAAGCCATTCAAGTTGGTGGGGAGCCTCAGTATAAAGGAATAATAAACAAGATTCGTGAGTTGATATCCCAATTGAGCGTACCTGTAATAGTCAAAGAAGTAGGGTTCGGGATATCAAAAGAAGTAGCCATAAAGCTAGAATTGGCTGGAGTTTCAGCCATAAATGTCTCAGGGGCTGGAGGAACCAGTTGGTCTGCAGTGGAACATTATAGAGCTTTAGCTTTAGATAATAAAGAAAAGGCTGAACTTGGTCAGCTCTTTTGGGATTGGGGAATACCAACGGCTGTAAGCTTGATAGAAACTAGAAGAGCCACAAAGATACCCATAATTGCTTCTGGGGGCATAAGAACAGGCTTGGACATAGCTAAGAGCTTGGTTCTAGGAGCTAATCTTACAGGTATGGCTTTGCCCTTGCTAAGGTATGCAGTAGTCTCTAAAGACTCTTTACTTTCCTTTCTCCAAAAGACTATCTATGAGCTTAAGACGACCATGTTTGCAGTTGGTTGTAATAATATACAAGATATGGGAAGGGTAAGATTTACTATCACAGGAGAATTGGCAGAGTGGCTAAAGTGATGAGCCTAACAGAGCAACTCGAAGCATCAGCATTACAGATAAATGAATACATTCACTCATTATTGAAAGGTAAACCAAAGATTTTGTACGATGCCTCATCACATTTGATAAGAACGGGAGGTAAACGACTAAGACCCTTTCTTGTTATGAAATCCTTTGAACTTTTTGATAAAGATGTAAGAAAAGCCATACCTGCGGCTGCAGGTCTTGAACTCATTCATAACTTCACTTTGGTGCACGATGATATAATGGATCATGACTTAACACGCCATAACGCTCCTACAGTTCATGCAAAATATGGAGTTCCTATTGCAATAATCTCTGGAGATATTCTCTTCGCTAAAGCCTTCGAGGCTATAGTTTCAGGGATGCAAGAGATGAACATAAAACAAGGCATTATAATTAGAGTTTTAGAATTAGCTGTCAAGTCTTCCATCAGGGTCTGTGAAGGGCAAGCCAAGGATCTAAAAATGACTTCAAGCAAACGCTTTCATTCAAAAGAAACTTACTTTGATATGATTCGAAACAAGACTGCAGCTCTTTTTGAGACTGCTTGTAGGATTGGTAGTATAGTCGGTAATGCTGGAAAAAAAGATGAAGAATCCATGGCTAACTTTGGAAGGAACCTTGGCATAGCCTTTCAATTAGTGGATGATTTGCTCGGCATTGCAGGGGATCCTAAACTGACAGGAAAGCCTGTGGGAAGTGACTTGAGAGAAGGAAAGAAGACTTTAGCATTATCTTTAGCCTTAAAGCTTGCAAATGATGAAGATAGGATTAAGATTCAAAGAGTCTTTGGGAAGAGAAAAGTAACTCAAGAAGAGATGGATGAAGCATTGATGATCATCTCCAAAACAGGAGTAGCTGATAAAATTAGAGATGAAGCCAGATTCTATGCAGATAAGGCAATTTCAATTCTTAAGAGATACCCCGATTCCCCTGCAAGGAAGAGTTTATCAGAATTGACCAATTTTATAGCGACCAGAAATTTATAGAAAAGGGAAATATTTAACATAAGAATTACTAATTAAATTGATTACAATTGGCGGAGATTCAGCCTGATGTCTCACTATTAATTCGTAAGCACGCTTTATTAAATGCTTACAAGCATGATGGAAAATGTGAAGCAGGTGCAGTTTTAGGGAAAGTTTTAGGAGAGAGACCAGATCTAAAAAATCTTGTAAAAGAATTATACCCTTTCTTGAAGCAGATAGTGGATGAAGTTAACCGACTTAGCCTAGATGAGCAGTTATCTATTCTTAAAAAGAATTTTCCGGATGTTATTGTTGAGGTTCCTAAGGTTAAAGCTGAGGAGAAGAAACTGCCTCCTCTTCCAGATGCTGACAAATACGATAAGATAGTCACTAGATTTTCTCCAAACCCAGACTGCGCTCTTCATTTAGGCTCAGCCCGGGCCATAATCCTCTCTCATGATTATGCTAGGCAATACAATGGCAAATTTATCCTTAGGTTTGAGGATACTGATCCAAGGCTAAAGAAGGCATCCTTGATATTTTATGATCTGATCAGAGAGGACCTTAATTGGTTAGAATGTAGATGGGATGAGGAGTTCATTCAGAGCGATAGGCTCAGCATATACTATAAGGTTGTAGAAGATCTGATCAAGGCAAATGGAGCTTATGTTTGCACTTGCGACCCAGCAACTTTTCGTGGCTATATAGCTTCAAGCAAAGCTTGTCCATGTAGAAATTTGACTTTAGAGGAACAGATGAGTAGATGGAAGGACATGCTCGATGGAAATTATAAAGAAGGACAAGCCATTGTCAGAGTTAAAACCGATCTCAATCATCCTAACCCTGCTGTAAGAGATTGGCCTGCTCTTCGCATAGTCGATACGATAAAACATCCACATCCAAGAGTTGGGTCGAAGTATCATATCTGGCCACTGTACAACTTTGCAGCAGGAGTTGACGATCATTTAATGGGCATAACTCATATCATAAGAGGGAAGGAACATTTAACAAATACTGTAAGGCAGATGTATATGTATGAGCATTTGAATTGGGAATATCCGGTTGCCATTCATTATGGGAGGCTAAAGATAGAAGGGGCAGTATTGAGCAAATCTAAGATAATTCAAGGCATAAGAGATGGATTATACGAAGGCTTTGACGATCCTAGACTTGCAACTTTTTTGGCTTTAAGGCGGAGAGGCTTTCAGCCAGATGCCATTCGTAAGTTGATATATGATGTTGGAATTAAGCCAGTGGATGCAACCTTAAGTTGGCAAAATCTTTACTCCTATAACAGACAAATTGTGGATAAAGTTGCATCTAGGTACTTTGCCATACTGGATAAAATCGAGCTTCAGATTCATGGAATTAAAGAGAATCTAAAGGCAGTCTTACCCAAGCATCCTGATGACAAAGCGAGAGGTAATAGGGAGCTTGAAGTCCATCAAAAAAACGGTATTGCAAAAATCTTCGTATCAAAGTCAGATAAGGAGCTATTGCTATCAAAACCTATCGTAAGGCTCATGGGGCTTATGAATATTGGTGATGTAAAGTTTGAGGATAATCATCTTAAAGCGAATTTTAAAGGGCTGTCTATTCATGAAGCAAGAGAGGCTGAAGCACCTCTCATTCACTGGCTTCCTACTCAAGATACTGTTAAGATAATCTTAGTAATGTTTACAGGAAAGAAGAATGAAGGATTGGCTGAGAAGAGCCTTGCGGATGAACCCATTAACTCTTTGGTGCAGTTAGAGAGGTTGGGCTTTGGGCGCATAGATTCAAAGTCTGATGATAAGATAGTTATCTACTTCACGTCGAGATAAGTATCATAATAAAGTTAAAGAAGTGCCTGATTGAATTCTCAAAAGTATTAGTGAATATGTGTTGTCTCTAGCCGAAAAAGTTGAAAGAGAAATAAAGAAAAAGAGCAAATTGGAAGGGTTTGTTACACCTTTCTACGAGAAATATTCTATATATAACATACCTGCAACGATTTTATCGATCTTCAAAGCAAGTGTATCAAAAAGAGATACTTTACCAAAGGAGATTATCAAGAATCATCTTGACAATGTTAACAAAATCGTCCTTTTAGTGGTCGATTCTATGGGCTACAAGAATTTTCTAATCCCTCAAATAAAAAGTCCTTTCATCAAAGTTCTGTCAGATAATAGCACGATGATTCCTATAACCTCAACCTTTCCATCGACAACAACTACCGCCCTTACTACCGTCAATACTGGAGCAACACCAGAAGAGCATGGCATCATGGGCTATACAATGTATTTGAGAGAGTATGGATTGATTGCCAACATGATAGACTTCACCCCAGCTTACGATTACAAATGGGGAGTGCTGTTGGAAATGGGACTAGACCCAAAAGAATTTCTCGGGCTCGAGACCGTTCATGAAATCCTTAACAAAAAAGGAGTCAAATCATACGCTATCACAAGGCATAGAGATAGTGGGCTATCTAGAATGCACCACACTGGCGCTAAAATCTTAAATTACATAAACTCTTCAGACTTATTTGTAATCCTAAGAAAACTATTGGAAAGTGAAATCGGCGATGAAACTTACGTTTACGTATACTGGGACTTATTAGACGCTATCTCTCATATCTATAGTCCCTCTTCTGAAGAAGCGCTTGCTGAGTTTAGAGGCTTCCTTTATTCTTATAAAAGTGAGTTCATAGATAAATTGAAAAGCAAAGTAGCCAAAGAGACACTTTTAATGATCACGGCAGATCATGGACAATCAGAATTGTCTAGGGAGAATACTATCTTTGCTTCAGAGCATCCTGAACTTATGAGCAGATTATGGATTCCGCCTACTGGCGACTCAAGGGCAACATTCCTTTACGTTAAGCCTGGTGAGATAAATGAAGTTAAAGATTACATAGATAAAAAACTCGAAGATAAATTTCTCGTCTTAGACTCTAATGAAGCCATTGAGAAAGGTCTTTTTGGTGCTGGATCTAATAAGAAGAGAATAACTGATAGAGTAGGAGACCTGATAATGCTCCCCTACGCAAATTATTCCTTTGCTTATCGCCATCGAGGATCGGAGAAGGACTTCATAATGAAAGGTTCTCACGGTGGACTGTCTGAAGATGAGATGCTTGTACCCTTCATCTGTAAAAGATTGAGGTTTTGACAGACTGAAATAAGATTAGGGTTTGTAAACTATCAAAATCAAGTTTAGAGACTTTTAGCGCTTACCTTATAAGTAGGTCCATAATTGATTTAGGTGCGCAAGCCGCAGATGATAATCAAAATGGATGCGGAAGAAAAGATGCAAAATAGTAAGGACCCTAAGCCCTACTTCGTAAAGTTTGACACTCCTAAAGAGTTGTCTGATGCAACCTATGAAGTTTTACGTCAAGTGAGGCAGAGTGGAAAGATAAAGAAAGGGACCAACGAAGTTACGAAAGCTATTGAGAGAGGGTTAGCCAAACTCGTAGTAATCGCTGAAGATGTAGAGCCTCCTGAGATAGTGGCTCACCTGCCAATACTTTGTGAAGAAAGAAAGGTGCCATATGTCTTCGTGCCTAGTAAAGCCCAGATAGGCTCAGCTGTTGGTATCGATAAATCTGCTGCATCAGCCTGCATAGTAGAAGCTGGAGAGGTAGCGAGCAGCTTGGATCAAATCATCAAATCCGTTTCGAAGCTTAAAAAGAGCTAAGCGATATACCTGCCAGTAGTAAGATACCTTTTCTCATGTCTTAGAATAATCTTCACTTTATTCAGATTATAGTTGGTTTCGAAGGCGTCTCTGTTCGCCTGAGCAGCAACCACTCTTCCAACGAATATCGTATGATCGCCAGCATCGAGCATTGAAGCTACCTCACATTCAATATGAGCTACGCATTCTCCTATCAAAGGTGTCTTCACCTTCTTTGCTGGCAGAGCTGTCAATTTAGATGCTTTGAACTTATCAACATCTTTACCAGATACGCTTCCCAGATAATCGATATGCTTTACGAGTTCTTTTGTAGGTATGTTTATCACGAATTCGCGAGTCTTTGATATAAGCTCATGAGAATATCTAGTCAAAGCTATACCTATGGCTACCATTGGAGGATCAAAAGATGCGGGCATAGCCCATGCAACTGGCATTATGTTCGGCTTTCCTGAGCTATCGATGCAAGTAATCAGCGCCATCGGTCTTGGATACAACAATCTAGTCACCAAATTCGGCTTTACATCTATCTTTTCAGATGGTTTTCCCATAGTTATAATTTGTAACATAAGATAGATAATCTTTTTCATAATTAAAAGAAAACATTAAATCCAATTCTTCCTCATTTACATAGAATCAAATTGGAATTGAAAACTGTTAAGATAGAGCCTCCAGAGGGCGTAAATATGATCATAGGGCAAAGTCACTTCATAAAGACTGTTGAGGATATTTATGAGGCTTTAGTGAATTCAGTCCCAACCATAAAGTTTGGCTTGGCTTTTTGTGAATCTTCTGGGAAATGCCTTGTTAGGCATGACGGTAATGATGATGAGTTAAGAAGACTTGCTTCAGAGATGGCTTTTAAGTTAAGTTCAGGGCATGCTTTCATAATCTTCATGAAAAATGCTTATCCTATTAACGTATTGAACAAAATCAAAGAAGTACCAGAAGTCTGTAGCATCTATTGCGCAACGGCAAATCCAGTTGAAGTAATTCTTGCTGAGACAGATCAAGGCAGAGGGATTTTGGGAGTTGTAGATGGTTTCAAATCTAAGGGAATAGAAGGGAATGAGGACATTAAGTGGAGAAAGGATTTTCTTAGGAAGATAGGCTACAAACTCTGAATTTTTGCAAAAGAGTTTTAAGCCTCTAGCCTAAAAAGATTTGTGTGTTCAGTGAGCTAATCATAAATCGATTAGTATCAAGGACCTTTAACAATATTAATTACTCTCCTTCCTTTAGAATTGATAATGTAAATTGTGATGATCTATCCATAAATGTTAGGATACCTTTTTGCAGATCGCAATGTGATTTTTGTCTATTCAGAAGTAATCCTTGGAACCCTAAGCTTGCAAAATCTTATTTACAAGCTGTAAAAGAAGAGCTTAAAATCTACTCGAATCTATTCGAAGACATCAATGTCAAAACTGTCTATTTCAGCGGAGGAACTCCAACCCTTATGCCAGAAGGAGTGGCTGAAATTCTAAAGCAGATCGAAGAGCTTTACGAATTTGATGGAAAATCAGCGATAGAAGCAAACCCTCTAGATCTGAACGATAAGACCCTTAGCACACTGGTAGATTCTG
Source organism: uncultured Nitrososphaerales archaeon (assembly GCA_938091495.1). Lineage (GTDB taxonomy): Archaea > Thermoproteota > Nitrososphaeria > Nitrososphaerales > JACAEJ01 > JAVZMU01. Next base: position 19,618 of record CALLJF010000053.1, read on the forward strand.
GGATAGAAAGCATAAGCATAGGGGTTCAATCCTTCAACGACGAAATTCTTGCAATAGTAGGAAGAGGACATGAGTCCAAGATAGCCGTGAATGCCATCAAGAGAGCAAAGGATTACGGCTTCAAGCATATTAACATAGATCTGATGTTCGCCCTTCCTGAACAAGATTTAGATGATATAAAGCATGATCTTGAGACTGCAATAGACTTAGAAGTCTCAAGTATATCTACCTATCCTCTCATCCTTGTGCCATACTCAGAAATTTATGACTCTGTGAAGGGAGGTTTGATAAAGCTTCCGAGCATAAAAAAAGAGCGTTCAATGTATGAAATGATAATTGAATTTTTACCTGATGTAGGCTATCCTATGAGTGCTCTTTGGAGGTTCTCTAAAGACCCAGAAGGCTATTGTGGCCCCTTTGAATTCAAGGATTTTGTTGGAGTAGGTCCAAACGCTTGGTCAGTCATAGAAAAGTTCTTTAGCGTCAACACCCCCTCTTTAACAGATTACATAAATTCACTAAAGTCAGGAGATTTGCCCATTTTAAAAGGAACAGTATTCCCATTAAGAAAGGTTATGAAGATCTGGTTCTTGAGAAACCTTTACCATTCTAAAGTTTCGAAGGATGAGTTCAGAAGAAAGTTCAAGGGAGAGATTAAGAAAGAATTAAAGTGGTTTTTGAGGATACTCTTCATCTTCGGACTCTTGAAGGATGAGGAAGGCTATCTAAAGCTCACCAAGAAAGGGCTCTTCTATGCCAGTGATGCTACAAAATGCATAGCCTCAAAGCTACTGCCAGGCTTTTCATTAACGTGATGAAAATATAATGAAAATAAAACTAAAATCCTTTGTAACTGTCCCATGTATTCTATCTATTCAATTCCTTCATTATCCCTATTATTACTGATGATGGTGCATCTGTCTTTATCCCCTTAGGATTTATTGCACTCTTAATGGCTCTGTAGCCTTTGTTCTTTATAGCATCAATAATATCATTTAATCTTGGTACCGTTAATTGTAATCTATCAGCAATCTTATCAGGTATATAATAAGTAGGAGGCATATCAGCCTCATTCAACGAGTTTCTTATCATCTTCTCATATTCTTTTGTCAAAGTGATTTTGTTCAACAAATGCAATAGAAAATCTTTGTCATGTATTTCTTTTATCCAAAGGGGACCTGCGAATCTAAAGATCGATCCACATTCATCACAACTCTTTTCTATCATTGAACTTATCTTTCTATTAAAGCAATTGAAGCAATGAAGAATGTATCCTAGACTATCTCTAGTTTCATCAGCATATCTTGCTCCTGATGCTATTGTAGCATAGATGCGAATGTAATGCCCCGTACTATGAGAGAATAAAGGATTTATCCCTATATCTAATCTCATGGCTGAATGCGCTAAAGCTCCTAGCAATAGCCTAATCCCTATTTCATGGCAGTACTCGGTGTTAAGAGAGTAGCCAAAGTACTTTCTTGCAGAAACCTTTGGATAGATTCCACATAAAACGGCTGTGTCAGTGGCAGTTATTGAAATCAGTCCCTTATCTCTTACAGCCCTTACTACACAGTCTAAATATGGAGCAGGAGAACCGAAGGGATCAACATCGACTATTTCAAACCTATTTTTAGGAGAAGCGTGTTCTATGAGAAAACGTGAAGCATCCATAACGGTGAAAGAGCATCTATCGTAAACTTCATTTATCTTGGCTGATGCTATTGCATAATCTATTGCAATAGGATTGAGATCATTCATGAAAACCTCACTTATTTCAGGAACTTCTACAGCAACCCTAACACCCCTTGCTCCCACACCTGATAGAGAATCTGCCATTCTAGCACGTCCAGAGAGCTTTTTCGCCATGGCTTTGTAGATGAATATCGACAAATCCCTGTTCAACTTTGCTTGAGGGTTGTAAAAGGCAGGCATTTTTGGTGGGATGTTAGTATCAACAGGGACTTTTGGCACTAATAGAGTCGTTTTACCCTCTACTATCTTTATAGCCTGCTCATGAATTGACAAGAACCTCAACCTTATTCTGCACTTATTATTTTAGCAAACTTAAATTGTAGCTTCATAAATTAAACTTTGTGCAAGGCTCGAAAGAATCGGTTAGGGTCTGGCTTATAACAGGCGACCCAGGAATAGGCAAAACTACAGTTTTGATAAAGACTATAGGCATTATGAGGGGTTATGGATACGCTTTAGGAGGAATGCTCTCTAAAGAAGTTAGGATCAAGGGCGAGAGAACTGGCTTTGAGTTGATAGATGTAGCCTCAGGTCGTAAAGGAATTTTGGCATCTATCAAACTTAATATAGGTCCTAGGCTTGGCAAGTATAGAGTCAATCTCGTAAACTTGGCAGAGATAGGAGCAAAGAGTTTGCTTGATGCTATAGATTTCTGTGATGTAATAATATGTGATGAGATAGGACCTATGGAGCTCTTCAGCCCAGATTTTAGGCATGCTGTAAAGACTATAGTGGAGAGTGGAAAGCCAGTGCTAGGGGTTGTTCATAAGCGTCTTAACGATCCCCTTATTCAAGAGATAAAGTCAAAGCCTTTCGTTGAAGTAATAGAAGTCACTTTCGAGAATAGGGAAAGACTTCCTACAATACTGGCTGAGGGAATCTTATTAAAGATGAAGGGTAAAGACCATGAAAGTTGATGATCACAAGATAGCTGGTGTGGACGATGCAGGCAGGGGAGCCATAATAGGACCTTTGGTAATTGCAGGAGTGAGTGTAAAAGAAGATAAACTAGAAAATTTGATCAGGATAGGTGTTAAAGATTCCAAATTATTATCGGTAAGTAGAAGGAAGGAACTCTATCATCAAATCGTGAGTATTGTTGACAATGTAGTTGTAATAAAACTTAAACCTGAGCAAATCGACGATTATGTTTTAAGGGGTAAAAAGTACAAAAGGTTGAATTACCTTGAGGCTTTGTCAATGGCAAGATTAATAGAATCTTTGGATGCTGAAATTGTTTATGTAGATGCTTCTGACGTGAATGTTGATAGATTTAAGCGAGACATTTTGGAAGCTTTGCAAAGAAGGGTTAAGATAGTTTCTGTTCATCATGCCGATAGAATTTATCCCATAGTATCTGCAGCATCGATAATAGCTAAAGTAAATAGAGATCGGGAAGTTTTAGAATTGTCACAAAAATTTGGCGATGTTGGCAGTGGCTATCCAGCAGATGATAAGACTATAAAATTTTTAGAACATTGGATCAAGGAATATGGCGACCTGCCCCCTTTTGCAAGAAAATCTTGGAAGACGACGAAGAAGCTTTTGAATTTAAATGTTGATAGAAATATGATAGACTTATAGCATAAAATCGGGTGGATAATTATATGAAAGAAATTTGTTCAGTGAATTACGTTCACAGATTTAAAGGCTGTAAAAAGATTCGCTCATTGATAAGAAATTACGAGATTACAGATGATTCTGGCTTTCTTTTCTATACAAGATGGTGGCTAAAATTAGGATAGATTTTCACGTTCATACAAAATGGTCCTATGATGCATTTGGAGACTTTTTTGAGATCAGTAGATGGGCAAGATTCAAAGGGATAAATGCCGTAGTTGTTACAGATCATAATAGAGTTACTATACATAAGCCTGAAAATATCAACTCTACGTTGTTCATACCAGGCATTGAATTAAAGACGCCCTATGGACATGTTTTAGGAATAAATCTTCAAGACGATCTTGACATAAAATTGTCAAAGGAAAATCCCCTTGAAGCCATACACAAAGTTGGAGGCTTTTGTGTTCTTGCCCATCCTTTTGATTCTCGTGGTAATAGAAAGATAAAGAGATTAGAAGGCATAGATGCCATAGAAGTTTTAAACTCATCATCCATTTTGTTCAAGCATAACTTCAAGTTATCAAGGGCATATGCCAAGATGCTAAATCTGCCGGAGACCGCTGGAAGTGATTCACATCTACCTTCAGCGGTTGGAGATGCCTTTGTGGAGGTTGAAGATAATGAATTCTTAGACGCTATGAGATCAATATTCAATGGTCGAGGAAAGATATTTGGGAGACCCACTTCAATAATGAATAAAATTAAGTTGAATCTATTACGAATAACTAAGATTAAGTTTTAGGATTCCTCCAAGTTAGAGATTCCTGGCAATTTAATGTTCAAGCTCGTATCTAAATCTTCATCCATCTCAAAGCCCTTTAAGACCTTACTCATAGGGTCATAATCGCTGAACTTTGTGTTTTTGAAGCCTGATGTCAATAAGATGGCTGTCAAGCCTTGTTTATCGTTTGTGCTTATCCCATACTGTATCTCCATAGAACCATCGCCAAACAATGAGCCTAGTCTGCTTATAGATGCGGCAACATCTTCGGTGGATACTTTTCCATTGCTTGCAATGCAAAGAATGGCATTGCTAGCTTGCTTCAGCTCAGCTATTTGATGTACGGATTGACTTGCTCCTACTAATGCTTCTTCTGTTGCTTTAAAGGATTCGCAAACAGTCAAAATGGCATAGCCTTCTCGTTTTATTGTCTTGATGAACGTTTTCAAACCAACCCCAACTTCCTTTCCTTGAGGAGGTTCTACAAGCTTGTTAAGTGCATTCGAGATTTTCTCATTCATAAGAGCATATACATCTAGCATGGGCTCTTTCGGAGCTCTCTCCAATAGTGAATCGTTATCAATGATAACAACGGCATCAGACATTCTTCTTATCTGTCTTAAGGCTACACCAGCATAGAAGTGCTTATTCTTCTCAAACCTAAAGGGCATGGCTACTATGCTAATGACGGTAACCTTGTTCTCTTTGGCTATCTTTGCCAGCAATGGGGATAATCCTGACCCAATGTTACCCCCTAATCCCGATACAATAAATACATACTTAGAATCAACCAAAAATTTTCTTATCTGATCCAGATGGTTATTTGCTATGCCTCTTATGGCTGAGGGTGATTTTGGCGAATTTATGTCTGAATCTATCAGTATCTTCTCTCCTAGGGGAGAGTAGCCAAGGTCTTGCTCATCACAGCTTACGTATGCGAACTTTTCGATGAGGGTGCTGGAGCTATGAATATGAGAAAGAATGCGGCAGCCAGCGCTTCCCACACCAAAAGCAACTATTCCTATTTCAAGAGGTCGAGCCCTTACCTCCTTCAATAATGAGAGAGAATGATTAAGCTTCAATTTAATGGCGCCATTGGTTTATAATTCTATGAATTAATCCTTTTATGATTAAAATGTTAAACCATCTGTTAAAAGGGATTGACCTACAATTTTTGCAAGTATTCTTTCTTTTGGGATCAATTCTTTACTTTTCACAAAGCTTTCTTGAACAATATCATCATATTTGAGAAGTGATATTCTGCTTATTTAACGGTAGCCATTAATCATTAAGGCGAGGGTTATTATAGACAATATTGCTAATGGATTCGGCTGCATAGGTGAGCTTCATTGAATAAGAGCTTTTTCGTGAAATCCTTTGGTTGCTCTGCCAACAGATCTGATACTGAGATTATGATAGGACTTCTCGAAAAAGCTGGTTATTCTCTAACCGATTTGAAAGAGGCAGATTATGTATTGGTAAACACTTGTGCGGTAAAGCAACCCACAGAGGATAGAGTAATTTCTACTTTGAAGCAAATTTCGTCCTTGAATAAGAAGTTGATTATAGCAGGCTGTCTTCCAAGAATAAATTTTGAGAGAATTAAAAAGACTGTATCAAATTTTTCTGCAATATTAGACCCAAGATCAGTTCACCTAATAGTCGAAGTTATGAAAAGGATCGATGATAGTCAGGATAAATTATTGATCTTCTCAGATGAGCCAGCCATAAAGCCTTCTTTGCCCAAGCATCTTCTCAATCCAGTTACAGGCATCGTTCAAATAGCTGAAGGCTGCTTCATGGCATGCACTTATTGTTGCACAAGATTTGCAAGAGGCTCTACATACTGTTACCCTGACTATGAGATAGTAAATGAAGTTGATCGCTTGACCAAAAAGGGTTGTAAAGAGATATGGATAACTTCTCAAGATAATAGCGTATACAATTTTAAAGGAACAAAGCTTCCACAACTTATCGAAAAGATTTGCAAGGTCGATGGAGAATTCTTTGTAAGAGTAGGGATGATAAACCCTTTGCGCACAAAAATGATGTTGAAAGATTTACTCGAATCTTATCGTAATGGGAAGGTATACAAGTTCTTACACTTGCCTTTACAGTCTGCGAGTGAGAAGATTCTAGAACTCATGAAGAGAGGATATTCACCAAAGGACGTCATAAAGATAGTAGATGCATTTAAAGCCTCCTTTCCTTCTCTAACTTTATCCACAGATGTAATAGTAGGTTTTCCCAATGAAGATGAAGAAGATTTTGAAGATACAATTGAATTGATTAGAAGGATGAAGCCCGATATAGTTAACATATCGAAGTTTGGTGCCCGTCCTAAGACAGAAGCATCAAAGCTTAAGCAATTGCCTCGTGATATCATCGAAAAAAGATGTAAAAGTTTGGTTCAGATTGTGAGAGAGATATCTTACAATAAGAATCTAAAATGGCTTAATTGGGCTGGCAGATGCTTAATAAATGAAAAAGGTAAGAAAGATGGTTCATGGATAGGCAGAAACTTTGCTTACAAACCAATAGTGGTGAAGAGTGGACAGAACTTATTGGGAAGATTCGTTGATGTTGAGATAATAGAAGCAAGAAGCAATTATCTATTAGGAAAAATCGTTTAGATGGCTTTTAACTGCTTAACTATAGGAGGTCTAGACTTCTTCAGTATTCTGTAACCACAGATGCACTTTATCTCTGGCAGTTGGGCAAGTTTCTCGGCAGTAACTTGAATGCCACACCTAACACACTCATAGACTACTCCCCCGAAAGTTTCCTTTTTCTCTTCCTTAGGATTGCTCAATTCGATATAACTTTTGGAACACTAGTATTTGAAAATTACTTTGAAAACCTAAATTTTATCGTTCGTAGGCGTATAAGTAAAAAGATAAAGATTAAGATTTCTGATATAGAGAGCTTAGCCCTTCCTTTTTTCCTTCCATGAAATATTATTGGAACCTCTTTTATTGTTAATCCTAGCTTAGAGTATAAGAAAAGGCTTTCTATCTGATATGAATAACCTTTGCTACTCAAAGTGAATTCAAGTAAGAATTTGACAGCTCTTTTGCTCAAAGCCCTAAAGCCACTCGTTGCATCTTCTTCTTTTATGCCAAGCATCAAACGCACCAATAAGTTTGCACCATGGCTAATTATTCTTCTATGCCAAGACCATGATGTAGAGCCTCCACCCTTAACATATCTGGAGCCTATGATTACATCGTATCCTTCAAGAACGCCTTCTGCAAGGTTTGGTAGATAACTAGGTGGGTGTGAAAGATCGGCATCCATCTGTATGAGTATGTCTGGAGAGAGGTTAGAAAGAGACCATCTGAAACCATCGATATAGGCTGAGCCCAATCCAAGCTTTCCTGCTCTAGATAACAAGTGGACATGATCATTAGCTTCAGCAATCTTCCTGACCAGATCTCCTGTCCCATCTGGGCTACTATCATCTATGACTACTATGTGCGGATCATGATTTCTATTAGAAAGATTCTTGAAGATCTCACCTAGAAGAAGGGATATGTTATCACGCTCATTATAGGTTGGTACGAGTATCGCTATCCTTGTCAATGCTACCATCCGTCATCTAGGATGCAGTTTTGACGGCATCTTTGAGTAAAGAAGCTATCTTAGAAATATCTTGCTCATTGAGCTCTGGATGAACTGGTAACGATAAAACATGTTCAGATGCCCACATGGTATTAGGAAGATTATCATCATAGCCAAGTCTTTTATATAATTGGGTTTTATGCAAAGGAGTTCTGTAATAGACAGCAGCTCCAATACCCTTATCGTTTAGAATTTTTAGTACCGAGTCACGATTCTTCTCTAAAGAGATGGTATAAAGATACCAGTTGTATTTGCAGCCATTTCTTTCCCTTGGTAAAATTACTCCTTTTAGACCATCAAGATATTCTGATAGTATCTTTGCATTCTTTCTTCTGATCCTTAAAAATGAATTTATCTTTCTCATCTGAACGTTTATCAAAGCTGCTTCTATTTCAGGCATCCTTAGGTTCAGACCCAAAATTTCTGGATTGTAATTACTAACTATACCGTGGTTTCTTATCTTCTTTAAATTGACATACAAATCATCGTCGTTGGTAGTTATAGCACCACCTTCTCCACATGTCACAACTTTTGTCGAGTAAAAGCTGAAGCAACCTAAATCACCTATTGAACCGGTCTGGTTGCCTTTATATGAAGAGCCCAAAGACTGGGCAGCGTCCTCTATTACGAATAAGTCGTTCTTTTTCGCCAGTTCAATTATAGGATTCATATCAGCAGGATGACCATAGAGATGAACAGGGATTATTGCTCTTGATCTTTTATTGATCTTTTTTT
>CALLJF010000054.1 GCA_938091495.1 uncultured Nitrososphaerales archaeon
GAAATGGAATTCATAACGATCTACAAGCATGCATTCATGAGATCGAGAGTTGGCTGTGCTATGAGTCTTGGCGGATAATCACATGCTCATACTACATGCGAGATCATGTTTCTTGGTGTTTTCGAGTTCCAGAAAACAAAGTTTGTGTAGTACCAAATGGAGTAGATGTTACAAAGTTCAACTTTGTTTTTAACTATTGGGAGATTAGGAACAGGTTTGCGCATGCATCAGAGAAGATTCTCTTATTCGTTGGAAGGCTTGTGCCAGAGAAGGGCTTGGATGTTTTAATCAAGGCACTTCCTATCATTTTGGGCAAGGGTGTCAACGCAAAGATAGTTGTGGTTGGAGAGGGTCCGCAGAGAGATGAGTATCAAAGACTGGCCAACGACCATGGTTTAGGTAACAAGATACTCTTCACTGGACATATAGACGATTGGACTCTGAGGGCATTGTACCGTGTGGCAGACGTAGCCATCGTTCCCTCAAGGTTTGAACCCTTTGGGATAGTCGCATTAGAAGCCATGGCTGCCCATTGCCCACTAGTTGCTAGCTCAATTGGAGGGTTAGACGAAATCGTGGACCATGAAGGCACTGGTCTAAAAGTTCCTCCAAACAATCCAGAAGCCCTGGCTTGGGGTATTTTGAAGATAATAGGAGACGTAGGCTTCAAAGACTGGATCGTAAACAATGCATATCAAAAATGCCTATGGAACTACAACTGGGATAAGATAGCTGAATGGACAATCGGAGTCTACGAGGCTATTTTACATGAATATAATACAGGTTCTTGGAAGCCCGTTTAACAATGCATTATTTGATGAATTTTAATTGCTACATTAAACATCAGCCAGAATTTAATGGGCCGGGGCGGATTTGAACCACCGACCTTCGCCGTAAACCATGAGACGAAATGTGAAGTCCTTCGAGATAAGATACCCCGATTTGCTGATTGGCTACGTGTTGATGAAGTTAAGTCCAAGAGAACGGTTCAAGATTATACTCAAAAGATTAGGTTCATACTTAATCATATTCCTTCTTTCGATTATGGAAAGATTCGTGAATTTCTTAAAAGCCTTCAGGAGCAAAGAAGCCCAGAAACTTATTCAAGCTACCTTAAAGCGTTAAAGAATTTTACAAGGTTTCTAGGATGTCCGCAATTAGTTTCAAGTTATAAGTTTCCACGCTCTCCCTTTCAACCTAAGCCTATTTGGAGCAAGCAAGACCTAAAGACCTTTTATGAAGCTCTACCCACTTTAAGGATGAAAACGTATTTTCTTATAACTGCATCAAGTGGTCTAAGGAAGAATGAAGTTCTTGAGTTGAAATTCGCCGATATAGACTTCAATAAACGAATGATCATACCAAAGGGGCATATAGGGAATAGTAAGCATTCATGGGTTAGCTTCTATAATGAAGAGGCGGAGGAAGTTTTAAGAAAATATCTCGATTTGATGACTGTCTTTCAAAAGTCGAAAGGTAAATTATTCCCTATTAGTTCAAGAGATTTTCAATTAGAGTGGAAAGAGGCTAGAGTAAGAACAGGATTACAGATCAAAGTCAAGGACTTAAGAGATTGGTTCTGTCAAGAGATGGGAGAATTAGGAGTATCGGATAGATTCATTGATGCCTTCTGTGGTAGAACGCCAAAGTCGATATTGGCTAGGCATTATTCAGACTACAGCCCAGAGAGGTTAAAGAGAATATACGATCAGGCTGGGTTAAAGGTACTTTTGTAGGCAATTGCTATATCCATCGACTCTGGCGGCATAAATTCCTTCCATCCTTAAGCTCAACTATTATAAGTTCATCTTGAAGAGCTTCGAGCCATATCTTCTTGAGAGGCTTCTTAAGTTTCACCCACTTTGGCGATACCATCTTCTATCTCCATAGCCTGATCAATATCTAATAACTCTTTTGCCATCTCTTCAGATAAACTTGCAACTTCTTCTTCTCGCTCTAGCTGTTCTTCCTTTCTCTGTAATCGAGCTATTTTGATGAAGGGAATAGGGCCTCTTCCACCCATAATCTCTATTTTTAACTTCTCTATTCGCTTCGGCAAATCCTCTCTGACATGTTGATTAAACCGTTTTACTCGTTCATAAGCTTCCTTGGCTGTCTGATTTCTAAGAGATTCAATTAAGAATTGTTTAGGGGCATGTATTTTTTCATAGGCCTTTTTACATGCCATAACCCAAGCCTCAACCCGACCGTCGCAAAGAGCCTCAAGATGTTTGTTACGTTCAAAAATCCTTAAGTCTTTATCTCCCTCCCTAAGCAGAACTTCATGAATTTTACTGAGATGCTTTTCATAGACTTCTTCTATTACAGTTCTGATGAGTTCTAACGGACTGTCTTCATTTAGATAGATGTACACGTGACCATGCTTTCTATTGATTGGGATACGCTTTCCATTTACTAATTCATAGTATTTTTCTCCACGTTGAGGAACATGCCCATCAAACCTGAAGCCTTCTTCATTAACAATCACCCTCCCCGGCTCACGTTCAAGACTCTTTAACTCCTTCAAGATCTATTGTTCCCTTACCTCCACAAAGTTCACAACGTCCTAATTCAAACAAAGGGGTAATGACCCCTCCTTCTAATCTTACATACTCTGTTTTTCCTTTCCTTACGCCTGTACCTTCGCACCCAGGGCACACCTTCAAATTATGCATCGCTTGAGTTATTAAAGCACATTCATGCTCATAATTTTTAATATCCTCATATGTCCTCTTAAGCTCAGCGGCTAGTCTAAATCTGATAATAAAAGATGGTACATCTTCAGATAACCTAATCATCCCTATTTCTTTCTCATCTAACTTTTCGCCTCGATCAATCTTTGACTGTATTTCCTTGAGCTTCTTTAACTTTATATTAGCTTCTTTTAGTTGGCACTCTATATTTGATAATTTATTGCTTAACTTAAGGTACTCGTACTTAAGAATTCGTATTTTCTTACTTGTCTCCATCTAAGAAAGCATCCTTTTATGATGCCACTTCAGGCCCTTCAGTTGACCAAGCCAAAAAGCTCAATAACTGCATATCCTTTTCTATCGAGCTTGATACTTCATCTTTGAGATTCTCATCTTGAGTAGCGAGTATAATTTGTCGATTTTCAGCTAAATTCTTCAACAAATTAGCAAAGGCTTTCCTATGAATGGCATCAAGGTTCTGAGAAGGATCATCGAATATCAACAATGGCAAGTTCCCTGCCAACTTTTCGTTATTGGCTAAGAATAATGATAATGCTACGGCATTCATCTGAGCATTGCTGAACCTAGTTGGGATATAAGTAGAATAGGCCGGATTCTCTCCTATAGCCTTTACTGAATATATAAGTGGTTCTTCCCTTTCTATCTCCAATTGCAACTTTGAGAAATAGGGATGACCCTTTATACTGTTATAGTGCCGATTTATTGAGTCTTTTAATGATTCCAACGTAGTTACAACGACATCCCTCTCATACTGCAAGGCAGCTTGCCTTATTGATTCAAGAGAAGTTTCTAACATTGTTAGCTCATCTATTTTTTTCTTCAGATCTTCCACAAGCTTCGTTATTTGTGGTAGCTCTTGCTCTAACTGCTCCACTTCTTCTTTATCCCTAAGGTATCCGTGTATCTCCTTAACTTTAGTAATCCTACCAATTATGGCATCTATTTGGGCCGTCGATTCGTAAAACTTAGCCTTCTCTCTTAATTTGTCTATTTCCTTATCGATTACATTCAAAAGTTCCCTTCCAGTAAGGCTTGACCCTGTCTCTTGTTGCATATTATTTTGAACTTCTTCCAAGCGTCTTAATCTTCTCATGAAAATATCATATTTCTGCCCTAGCTCCGCACTCTTGGTTACAAGGGTTGATCTTTGGCTCTCTATGCTAAGTAGCTGCTGATTGATACTGTTTATCTTACTATCTATTTCAAATTCAGGCCCGATCTTTTCTTTAACAATTCCTTCTATTTCTCTCGTAATGGATTCCAGCTTTGTCCTTTCGCCTGCAAGGAGATTCTTTACTCTCCTATACTCTTCAAGACTCTCCTTTATTTCTGATATTTCCTTTCTAATCCCTCCTTGTTCACTCTTTAGCTTATTCATCTCAGTAGAAACATGAACCTTAACTTCCCTTGTAAGCTTTTTAAGGATAGAAGCATAGTCTATTGATTGACTACATACTGGGCAATCTTTTGGCTTTGCTTCATCGATATATTGTAATGCGAGGCTGATTAGTTTATCATAAGTTGCGAATTTTTCAATCTCCTTCCCAAGATTGATTTGTTTTTGATCTTTTTCCTGAATTAGGTCTAAGTGCTTTCTCTCATCCCCATACTTCTGCTCTATCCCCTTTAACCTTGTTTCATAGGATGATATCAACTTGGCAGATGCTTCTAACTTGGCTTTACTAGTTGTAAGGCCTGTAAGTATATTCCGTAGTCCTTTGATCTGAGAATCAAACTGGATAATCTGACTATCTACTCCTTTCTTCTCGCTCAGGAGGGATTCTGGAGTATATGAACGAAATTCTTCTAACTCACTTTCAGCTTGGTTGTACTGGTTTTTAAGACTCTCTAACCTTAGCCTTCTTTCCTCCTGTGTCCTATAAGCATTGCTTCTGAACCTGTCTAATTCAGTTATAATCTTGTCCGTTTGACTTAAGATCTCCCCTATTACCTTAGTCGATGGCTCAAGCTTTCCTATAGCAGGTTTAGGTGCTCCTAGCTGATCTGCAGCACTTATGATATCTTCTATTACGTCTTCTGTCAGAATAGTAAGATTTTCTATAATTAACTCTGACACCTTGTAACCTTTAGACATAAGAGCGGCCCTTTGCAAGCTAAGTCTCTCTTTCATCCTTGTTACAAATTGGATCTTATCCCTTTCTAAAGTATCAATTCTTGATTGAAGTCTCTTTTTTGCTGATAATATCATTCTCTTTACATCTAAAGCTTCTGATAAATCCCTAATCTCTATAGTGCCAAGAAGTTTATCTATAGTCCTGCTTCTTTCCTCTGGATCCATCGTAACTATATCTCTTATTGCCTCTTGATGTAGGTATGCTGTCTTGGGGAAATCTTCAGGCGTAATGCCCAATATTTTTGTTAGAGCGTTCTGAGCGTCTTCGTTGGTTAGTACCTTACCATCAATATTTACTTCGAGATCAGAGGTGCCTCTTGTAGTTGACTTTGCCATCCTCCTTCTTCTAGTAATAATTATAGTTCTTCCATCCTCATCCTTTAATATGACTGAGACTTCTCCTTTCTTTTTAGGGTTAAATAAGTTAACGATAGCATCCTCTCTTTTAAATTCAGAAGCTGTTAAGTAAGATACGTTTCCTGTTATGCACCACTCTATAGATTGAAGGATGCTTGATTTTCCAACACCATTTGGACCATATAGCAGGTTCACTCCTTTAGATAGATTCAAAGAAAGCTTTTTGTTAACCCCTCTAATCCCTTCTACAGAAACTCCTTGTACATAAAATGGCATCCTAATCTCCCTCCAGCTCTTTGATTAGCTCTTCAATTGTCTGCTTCACTGCTTCCTTACCACCTTCTTTTTGCTTATCAAGAAGAAGTTTTAGAAGTTCAGCATCATCCTTTCTTGGTAACTTGGGTGCTATAGCCTCGTAGATTCGGTCATAAACGTCGGTCAACTTTGACCAACTTTCTTGAATCGTCTCTTTTCTTATAAGTATTTTCTATTCCTCATTTATGGCTCTTGGCCTTTGCCAATATAATACTCTGCTTGCACTGGTGGTGATCCCGACCAAAATTAAAATTTTTAATTATGTCTATAGCCTTGTCTTTGGTTTAGGCCCGACGATAGCAAGTAGGTGATGAAAAACTTCTGGGTCGTTATCCTTCTTTACTATACACACCTTGATTCTATGCGGGCCTTCTCCATGTAAGCAGGAGTGAGCGATATCACCCTCTACATTGGTGCAAAGGACATAACCATGGATAAACGGCTGAGGAGCCGGAGCATGTACTCCACCAGATACCACATCCCAGTGCAGATCGTTGATGTTGCTAAGCTTGACCTGTCCAATTCTCCAATTGTTCCATTGTCGCCTTATGCAGACCCAAGGATCATCCAAGCCGAGTCATGAAGAAAACAATATAGTTATTTAATAATTTCCCTAAAACCACCGCAAGCCCAAATTGGAAGTATATGTGTCGACTGAAAGGTAGCGTTGCTACTAAAAGATTAAAAATGCAATGGTTTAGAATATAATAGAACTAATTAAATGTCGAATAAAAACGAAAAGAAAAAAGATTCTGAGTATTATTTGAAACTCGGAGAGAATGAGCTTGATAAAAAGAGATACTCAATAGCGTTAGATTTCTTAAATAAGGCAATAGAACTAGATTCAAAAAATGCTAAAGCCTGGAAGCTCAAGGGAAAACTACTGCTAGACCAATATAGATATGATCAAGCTTTGGAATGTTTGGAGAGAGCTCTAGAATTAGGTATGAATGATGGTGAAACTTGGAGATCAAAGATCGGTGCGTTATCAGGAATGAATAGGCATGAAGAATCTTTACGATGCTGCGATGAAGCGTTAAGATTATTCCCTGAGGACATAAACATATGGTTCTGGAAGGGTTTAAACTTGAAAAATTTAAACCGAGAATACCGATCATCATTTGAAAAGACTTTGGAACTCTGTAATAAGAAACTGAGCTTTAACCCAGAAGATGTTGAGGTATGGTATCGGAAGGCTGCAACTTTATGGTGGCTAGGTAAAAGCCAAGAATCACTAGATTGCTGTGAGAAAGCACTTGAATTGAAGCGAGATCATGAGGGAGCTTCAACTGTTAAAGCAGCCGCTTTATTACAACTTAAGATGTATAAGGAATCAATAAAACTTTGTAATAAACTACTGAAGCTTAACTTAAGAAATGCAACGGCATGGAACTTAAAGGGAACTTGCTTAGCATTCTTGAATAAACATCGTGATGCGATAAAATGTTACGATAAGGTATTAGAGTTGAATCATTATGATGTTTCATCATCTTACAGTAAAGAACAATGTCTAATAGCTTTAGGTATAAAGCTGTGTCCAGTTTGTAAAAAAGAAACTTATGCATGGAGTATTCGTAAGATGGGGCTTGTTTATGTTTGTCCAGAATCGATGTCAATTTCAACAAAAATATCAGAATATAGATTACAAATCACGACACCTTGTGGAGAAGGGCAGTCTTTTAAATCTAAGTCTTGGTTTGGTGTAAAATGCCCGAATTGTGGAAATGGGTGCTTAGTAGGTTTTACGGATGGAGGGATGAATTGGTACGTGTGCCCTAATTCTCTGAAGATGCTTAACAACACCTATTTCGTAACATGCAGAAAAGCAACTTAAGGAGCCATCGATCAGATTAAGAAATTAATCCAGTAGAAGGGCGATATTTTGACATACCATGATTTGCGATATATCTACCCTCTTACTGGATTAATTATTTTGTTTAATTGAGATACAGTCCCTCTTACCTTCATACTTTATGTGGTTCACCTAATCTTTTTCGCTTTTTAAAAAACCTTTTCAGAAATGGTATAGGCAATATAAATGGAATAAAAATGAAAAAGAAGATCGAAGCCAAAAATACTACACTCACAATCATCAAAATAAGGCCTACGAACATCAGCAACAATGTAAATAGCAATAAATTTTTAATTAAACGATAGCCTCCATCCTCTATGCGAATTGGAGCTACGTAACTTTTGAAATTGCACCTAGGGTTTGAGCAGAAGTTATATTCTTTTGTGATGAAGAGCTCTGATCCACATAAAGGGCACCTAGCATAATTAGGCATAAGCTATCATTTCCCTTCTTTTCCTTCTAAATTCGAGCCATGCGAATATGTAATCTTTGATAGCCTTTCTATGCTCTGGCGTATTCCAAGCATCCTCTAACTTCTCACATTCTCTATATGATCCAGCTATACCAAAATATCTTGTTAGTTCCTCATAAAGCATCTTCTTCTCCATCTTGAAGGCTTACGTTCATCTCCCTCAGAATCCTTTCAAACTAAGGATCGACATGTTAAGCTAATATCTTTATTAAGATTTCTATGATTTATGTTATATGTTATGATCAATTTCTTGAAGGCGATTATAAACTGATTGTTAACAGTTTAATAAAAGCTTGAGCTTAGAGATTTGTATTTGTTTAAATAGCCTTCTTCAGGCTCCTCAACATATTTTATTACTAAGCTTGGAATCTTCTATTTCCCAATGATTAAACATGTAATTCCTCAAGCTTATCTAAGAATCAGAGAAAAGTCAAAGGGTTATAAACTCAAGTCGCTATAATAAAGAGAGATGGATGTGACCGAAAAGGAGCTAAGACCAATATTATTCACAAGAACTGAATGGGCCTATCTATTAAACAAAGCAGAAGGATTGAGTCAAGGCCATAGGTACAAGATAGGGAGCATGATAAGAAAGAAGGTCAAGATGCTTAAGACAGCCATTCTCCCTATAATTGCTGAGCATCCCTTAACTGCACTATTAATTCAAGACCTTACCACTAATAGTAAGATTCTTACTGCTAATAGTAAGGAAGTAAAAGAAGGTCTTATTGAGTTAATTGATGAAGTGGGCCGGGGCGGATTTGAACCACCGACCTTCGCCGTGTCAGAGCTTGACGGCAATTATACTGACGTCCTAACCATGCTAGACGACCGGCCCCTTTATGGTTTTTCGACTATCATCTAATATACATTGCTTTTATCCAAAAAAACCGATT
Source organism: uncultured Nitrososphaerales archaeon (assembly GCA_938091495.1). GTDB lineage: Archaea > Thermoproteota > Nitrososphaeria > Nitrososphaerales > JACAEJ01 > JAVZMU01. Next base: position 8,741 of record CALLJF010000054.1, read on the forward strand.
TAGATAAATATTGAAAAGATATTTTGTTTAATGATCTTTATGAGCAAGACGTCAGAAATTTCTGGCTTTTATAGGTTAAGTCCAGAGGATAGGATGAAGATAGTAAAGGAATTCGCAGGGCTTAGCGATGATGAAGTAAATTTGGTTCAATCTATGGGTGGCTTAAAGCTAGAATTGGCAAATAGAATGGTAGAGAATGTTATAGGAGCCATTCCAGTGCCTTTAGGAGTCGCAGTTAATTTTCTCATAAACGGAAAAGATTACTTGATCCCTATGGCTATAGAGGAGCCTTCAGTAATTGCTGCTGCCAGCAATGCAGCAAAGATGGCTAGAGTAAAGGGAGGGTTCTCTGCTCATTGCACCGATCCTATAATGATAGGCCAAATACAAGTTATAGATGTGAAAGATCCCTATGGAGCAAAGATGAGCATAATATCAGCAAAAGATGAGATCATAACTAAGGCTAATGATCAAGACCCGATTCTGGTATCTCTTGGAGGAGGAGCAAAGGACCTAGATGTGAAGGTTATTAATACCATCAAGGGACCTATGGTAATCACAGAATTGTTTGTGGATTGTAGAGATGCCATGGGTGCAAATGCAGTGAATACGATGGCAGAAGCAATAGCCCCAATAATAGAGAGGATAACAAAAGGAAGGGTACTCTTAAGGATAATTTCAAACCTTGCAACGAGAAGACTTGCTAGAGCAAAAGTTGTAATGGATAAGGAGGCTATTGGAGGAGAGGAAATAGTAGATGGCATAGTAAATGCCTTTGCCTTTGCTTCTGCAGACCCTTACAGATGCGCAACTCATAACAAAGGAATCATGAATGGAATCATAGCTGTAGCATTAGCGACTGGTAACGATACTAGAGCTTTGGAAGCTGGGGCTCACGCCTATGCTGCAAGGACTGGTCATTATAGCCCGTTGACAACCTGGGAGAAGAACGAAGATGGAGACTTAGTAGGCACTATAGAACTGCCTATGGCTGTAGGTCTAGTGGGAGGGGCGACTGCTGTCCATCCTATAGCGAAGATAAGCGTAAAGATTCTTGGTGTTAAAAGTGCTTTGGAGCTTGCCGAGGTCATGGCTTCAGTTGGATTGGCTCAGAACTTTGCAGCCTTAAGGGCATTGGTAAGTGAGGGGATACAGAGAGGGCATATGAAGCTTCATGCAAGAAACATTGCAGTAATGGCAGGTGCAAAAGGAGATTTGATAGACAAGATAGCATCAAAGATGGTAGAAGAAAGAAAGGTTAGAATGGATAGAGCGAAGGAGCTTCTTAAACAGATGGAGTTAGAGGCTTAGATTTAGCAATAATTAAATTTTAAGTCTTATCAGAGCGCTTTTTTCGTAGCCTTTTAATCGCACTATATATTATAGCGATTAGACCTGACGCCTGCATGTACCAATAGCATAGGCTCCTGAATCGATCCCAAAACCTCTAGGAGTTAGCATGGCAATTAAAAGTAAAGGTATCCCCAATAATGCTGGAGTGAGTAACAAGATTACTCCGATAACATACAATGCCTTTAACCAATCCTCGTTGTCATTAGACTTCGACATTTTAACATTCTTCCATTCTTTATTTAACGGGTCGTTAATAAAAACAATTAGATTCTAAGCAGATTCGCTCTTTCAGATAGTATCATTGCTAATTTGTTCTTATCGGCTATAGTTGCTTTTATTAGTTCATTAGAAATACTATGATGCTTTATCAAGAACTTTTCCTTTTCGCGATTTAGCTTTATTACATCGTCTGATATTTCTCCAAGATTCTTAATATTTTCAGCAAAAAGTTTTAGACGTTTTAGCTCTCCTATTGCTATTAGGGCTATATCCATCTTGCCAGATTTTAATCCTAAAGTCTTTAATGCCCTTTCTATCTGAGAATCACAAGCCGTTCTGACTATAATCTCTAGATCCAACTTTTTTGTATAGGAGACTTTTCTATTGAATGCCATCCAAGATTGCTGCAAGATCATCTTCAAATGCTCATAACCAGCTATAAAATTTGCATTTAGAGCTTGAATAACAAGATTTGGGAACTTATCTCTTAAATTTCTTAAGAATTCATTAGGATCGTTTATAACCACTTCCCTAATTCCTAAAATTAATGATTCTGTTTTATCGTCAAGTTTGATGAAGTGCAATCTCTTCACGCCATGATTATTTCCTTTAACCTCCATGAGTAATAGGTATTAAGGTGAGTTCGTCGCCTGATTTCACAACAGTATCTTCTCGATTTAAAGCAGATATTTCTACACCGTTGATTGCTATGAGCATAGTAAGGGGAGAAAACCCAGATTTGCTAGTATATGATGATGTAATCAAGGCTAAGATGTCTTTGACCTTAATTTCACTCTTGTCTATTTCTAACTCTGCTTTCCCCAACGCTTTTATTAAATGCCCATAGGCTTTAACCTTGATCATTCTCTCTATAGTTTAATCTAAAGGGATTTACAAGTTTTACTATTCTTATCCTTCTTTTGCAGATGCTTCTCCAGAGATAGATTTGCCTTCCTTCTTGACAAAGTCTGTTATATATCCAGCTATCTCATTTCTCAATTGCTTAGACCTAATTATAGCTACTCTGCTTAAGATAGATTTGTTCTTTTCAAAGTCATTAGTGAATAAATTCCCATGTTTCTCTAATATCTGCATTGAGATGCGTTTGACACGGTCCATTTATAAGCACCGAAGTTATACCGGGTTAAAAACTTCAGGTATATAGGTCTAAGGGTAGGTTATTTTGAGAGTAGGTAAATGCACAAAATTATGAATTTGCTCAAGAAATATTTCTGAACAAAGGATAATAAGATCAAATTAAATTGATTCGAAAGGATGAATGAAGAAGTCGTTCGATCTAAGCTAAAGCCAACTTTAGGGTTGCTCGATGCTACAGCCATAAATATAGGGGCAATAATCGGTGCGGGCATATTCGTTGTAACAGGCATTGTAGCAGGTTTGGCTGGACCAGCTCTAATAATTTCTATGCTGATAGCAACAGCAATTTCCTTTTTCACTGCACTAAGCTTTGCAGAATTGGCTGAATGGTTACCCAATGAAGGAGGCGTTTACGATTTTGCGTATCAACTGATTTCTCCTTTAGTAGGTTTTTTGGCTGGATGGATGTGGATGTTATCCAATACCTTTACAGGCGCTGCGGTATCCCTTGGATTTGCCTACTATTTCACAGCTTTATTCCCAAATCCGTATGCTAACTGGATTGCAGCTTTCATCTGTATAGCCTTCACAGCCCTTAACTACTTCGGCGTTCGCCATTCAGCCACAGTGAACAATTTTCTTGTTGCAACTAAGTTGTCCATTCTAGCATTCTTCTTTATCTTTGGTATAGCATTCGTAAATGTAGAAAATTTCACCCCATTCGCTCCTTTCAGAGTTGATGTGCTTTATGGTGCATATTACATTTTCTTCGCTTATAGTGGATTCGCGAGAGTAACGGTAGTGGCAGAAGAAGTTAAAGATGCTAAACGGAATGTCCCTCGAGCGATACTTCTTTCTCTGATTATATCGACAGTCATTTACATAATCGTGGGTATCGTGGCTGTTGGACTCGTAGGAGCACCTGAACTTTCAAATTCAAATTCGCCTTTAACAGAAGCCATAAGCGCCACAGGAAGTGTAGCGGCAGTCTATATAGTCTCAGCAGGAGGTTTGATAGCAACAGCAACAGTTCTCCTTACTTCTATTCTAGGAGTCTCAAGAATGGCTTATGCCATGGCAAGGAAAAAGGACTTTCCAAAAGCCTTGAGCAGATTGCATCAAAAATACAATACGCCCTATTATTCAGTCTGGATTGTAGGCATCTTTATGGCTTTGCTTGTCTTGCTCATAGACCTCACAAGGGTTGTAGCCATAAGCACCTCTGCCATACTTTTCTATTATACCATTGCGAACATTTCTGCTTTAAGGTTGAAAGTTCAGGAGAAGTTATACCCAAAAGTTGTGCCAGTTTTGGGAATATTCACGTGTCTCGCATTGTTAGTTCTCACTCTTTTTGTCTCACCAGACGCTGGGATTATAGGAGCTGCAGGTTTAATTGCAGGTGCAATTTATTATTTTGTCAAAAAAGGTTTAGCTAGGAATAATCTTAATTTTGCGCTGCTCGGCATTCCTAGTGTACTAATACTTCATAAGAAGTAAAAAACAATATAAATATGAAAAATTGCACTAAAATGAGTTGAAAAAAATTATGATCATTAAAAAAGCCTTTATTGATGGCATACTTGCTATTTACAAGAAGCTCAATGATTTTGAAGTAACATGAGCTGTTGGAGGAGATTTAGGAGAAGCGATGAGAAGGGTCGAGGTAGAGCCCGATTGTATAGAGATACTAACCAATAAGGAAGGAATAAAAAAGATGGATAGCCTTTATTGTAAGGGGGTCACGAGCACTAAGAAGATCAGGTGGTAGTTTGGAGCGTTTTCTCCTCTAAGTGTGCCATCTACTCTGAACACTGTACCGTCCGAGAAGTGCATCATTGCAATTCCATGTAGAACCAAAACGAACTCGTTCTCGCCTTTAACAACGTCTCCTAAAGCTATGAACCTTCTACCGTTCATCGATGCTATCCCTTCCCAAGTCTCTGGAACCATCTGGTAAGTTGTCTCACCTATAGTTAGGCTTCCTTCTGTTACCTTGAAGATTCTTATCGTGTAATTCCTAACTTGTATGGGTTCACCGTATGGTACTATAGAGAATGTAATAGATGCACTAGAGACTTCTCCATTAAGTCTTGCTTCACCCTTGATAGTGCTTACTTTGAAAATATGATCCGTCTGCTCAGCATTGTTTGTGAAGGCTTGCATCTGTTCAATATTGTTGGCTAAGGCTGGAACTACAAAGACAGATAC
>CALLJF010000055.1 GCA_938091495.1 uncultured Nitrososphaerales archaeon
GCTCAAGCATGGATAGTAATCATAAAAGCCATCGATCCTATTTTAAGATACTGAATGGTTCTCTCTTGAACCAAGACATCCCTTCGAGTCCTAAGAGGAAAAGATCTGACCATCAAGTCAAAATGATGCTAATTTAACACCACCGTCAGAGCAATAAAAAACTTTATTAGCGCATATTTTTTCTTATTATAAGGTGTAGCCATAGGGATTGCGTGTATACGGAGTAAGAACCAAAGTCCTTCCTGCTAAGGTTGCCCTCTTTCTTTTCAAAACGGGTGTGGACTTTGGTTAAAGCCATTTTAGCCCTAGAAGATGGAACAATATTAGAAGGCAATGGTTTTGGTTTTCCTTGCGAAGTTTCAGGAGAAGTTGTTTTTAGCACAGGCATGACTGGCTACACCGAATCTCTAACGGATCCATCTTATTATGGCCAGATACTGATTCAGACTTATCCTTTGATTGGAAACTATGGTGTACCAGATTACTCAATTACCGATGAGTTTGGGATTCCCCTGCATTTTGAATCCAACAGAATTCAAGTCAAAGGCTATGTGATATACTCTCTTACCAGAAATCCTAGCCACTGGTCTAACAAAAAGACATTAAATGAGTGGTTATATGAGCAAGAAATTCCTGGCATAGAAGGCATAGATACTAGAGACCTTACCAAGAAAATAAGAGTCAAGGGCACTATGCTAGGCATTCTTAAAGTAGCGGAAGAAATAGATCTTAGAGAAATCAAAGCAAGATTAAAAGAAATAGAAGATCCCAATTGGAGGGATTTGGTAAAAGAAGTGACTATAGATAAGCCTGTCGAGTATAATTCTGAGAAATCACTAAAGGTTGTGTTAATAGATTGTGGTACAAAATTTGGCATAATAAGAAATCTTTTACAAAGAGGCATGGATGTTGTGAGAGTGCCTTACGATTACCCTGCTGAAAAGATCTTGGGATTAAACCCATTCGGTATAGTCATCTCTAATGGCCCAGGAGACCCTAAAAAATGTGATAAAACAGTTCAAATTGTTAGGAGAATTCTAGAGACAGATTTGCCTGTGATGGGAATTTGTCTCGGAAATCAGATTCTTGCCCTTGCAGCAGGTGCAGATACCTATAAACTGAAGTTTGGACACAGAGGCCAGAACCATCCTTGCGTAGATCTGTCCACTGGTAAATGCTACATAACGAGTCAAAATCATGGATATGCCATAGATGGCGAGAGTTTGAAAGAAACTGAATTTGACGTATGGTTCAAGAACGTGAACGATAAGACTGTAGAGGGTATGAAACACAGAAAGAAGCCTGTGTTTGGGACTCAGTTTCATCCAGAAGCTTCCCCTGGACCTTACGAAATGGGTTTTCTTTTCGACCACTTCATAAAAGAGGTGAAGAAGTATGCCAAAGTTTGATTGGATCAAAAAGGTCCTGATATTAGGAAGTGGAGCCATAAAGATAGGTGAAGCCGGAGAGTTTGACTATTCAGGCGCACAGGCTATAAAGGCTCTGAAGGAAGAAGGGATAGAAGTAATACTAGTTAACCCTAACATTGCAACTATTCAAACTGACAATAAATTCGTTGATAAGGTCTATTTTCTTCCAATAAACCCAGAATTCGTTGAGAAGATAATAGAAAAAGAGAGACCTAATGGAATACTTTTAGGGTTTGGGGGTCAGACTGCCCTAAATTGTGGCGTAGAATTAGCTGAGAGAGGAATTTTGGAAAAATATGATGTAAAAGTCATAGGGACTGGTATTGAGGCAATAAAGATCGCTGACGATAGAAATCTCTTCAGAAAAACCATGCTGGAAAATGGAATACCGATTCCAAAAAGCAAGAAGGCAAATTCTATCCATGAAGCAATAGAGGCTGCTAATGAGATAGGCTATCCTGTAATGGTAAGAGTTGCTTACACGCTTGGTGGACAAGGATCAGGAGTAGCGCATAATAGAGATGAATTGGCAGATATAGCAACAAGAGGTTTAGTTCACAGCAGAATAAAACAAGTCTTGGTTGAGGAATACCTTGGGAAGTGGAAAGAAGTCGAATACGAAGTGATGAGGGATTGCAACGATAATTGTGTGATAATCTGCAATATGGAAAACTTTGACCCCATGGGCATTCATACCGGAGAAAGCATTGTAGTTGCCCCATCCCAGACTTTGACCAATAGAGAATATCATACTCTAAGAATGGCGAGTTTTAAGGTAATAAGAGCTTTAGGAATAATAGGAGAATGCAATATACAATTTGCCATAGACCCTAACTCTGAACAGTATAAAGTAATAGAGGTAAACTCTCGATTATCAAGAAGCTCTGCCCTTGCATCAAAAGCTACTGGTTATCCTATAGCGTATATAGCTGCGAAGCTTGCTGTTGGCTATACCTTGCCAGAATTAATGAACAAAGTTACAGGAGTTACTACTGCCTGTTTTGAACCTGCGTTAGATTACATTGTAGTTAAAATCCCAAGATGGGATTTCCAGAAGTTCAAGCGTGTGAATAGGAGAATCGGGACTCAAATGAAATCTGTAGGAGAAGTCATGGCCATTGGTAGGACCTTTGAAGAGGCTTTGCAAAAAGCAGTAAGAATGCTTGATATAGACAAAGAATTGACAGATGTTGATGATTTAAAAGTTGGCAGGGATGACATCTTTGCCATAGAGAGGATAGAACATGAATTGGAGAATCCAACAGATAAAAGAATATTTTACATCGTTAAAGCGCTACAAGTCGGCATAGACGTAGAAAGAATTTTTAAATTGACTGGCATAGACCCTTGGTTCTTAAACAAAATCAAGAATATAGTAGAATTCCAAGAACTGATGAAAAAGAATTTAACTCCTGAGATCATTAAGAAAGCTAAACAGCTTGGTTTTTCAGATAAAAAGATTGGCAGGATAGTTGGGAAGAGTGAAGTAGAAATCAGGAAGATAAGAAAATCTTTAGGAATATTGCCGGTGATAAAGCAGATAGACACTCTTGCAGCAGAATGGCCAGCTGTCACCAACTATCTCTATCTCACATATAATGGTCAAACAGACGACATAGAAATCTTAAGAAAAAGCAAAGTCGTTGTTCTTGGTTCTGGTTGTTATAGAATAGGCTCAAGTGTAGAGTTTGACTGGTGTTGTGTGAATATGGCTTGGGCTCTAAAAGAAAAGGGCATAGAAGAGGTCGTAATGATAAATTACAATCCAGAAACTGTCTCAACCGATTATGATGTTCTAGATAAGCTGTACTTTGAAGAATTAACCTTGGAGAGAGTTTTGGACATAGTTGAAAAAGAAAAACCTGACGGAGTAATTGTAAGTGTAGGTGGGCAGATACCTAACAACTTGGCTATAAATCTTGCAAGCAATAACGTCAAAATATTAGGGACATCTGCTGAAGACATAGATAATGCAGAAGATAGATCAAAATTTAGCACGATACTCGATGAATTAGGAATAAAGCAACCCGAATGGAGCAAGTTGGGAACAATAGAGAAGGCAAAGGATTTTGCAGAAAAGATAGGTTATCCAGTACTGGTAAGGCCGTCTTATGTCCTCTCTGGCTCTGCCATGAACGTAGCTTTCTATGAAAAACAATTAGAGGATTATTTAAGGAAGGCAACAAGAGTATCAAAGGAACACCCTGTAGTTATATCGAAATTCATCACTGATGCCAAAGAAGTAGAAGTTGATGGTGTTTGTGATGGAAAGAATGTCTTCATAGGTGCGATAATAGAGCATGTAGAGAATGCGGGCGTTCACTCAGGGGATGCTACTATGTGTATACCATCTATTAATATTCAGAACTATGTCAAAGATAAGATAAGAGATTATACGAGGAGAATAGCTACAAGATTAAATATTAAAGGCCCTTTTAACATTCAGTATATAGTAAAGGATGGAGAAGTCTATGTGATAGAATGTAACTTAAGAGCATCAAGAAGCATGCCCTTTGTCTCAAAGACCACTGGCATAAATCTGATGAACATAGCTGCAGATGCCATACTAGGAAGAGAGATAAAAGACGGTGAAGCTTCAGCGAAAAAAATTAGCGTAAAAGTCCCCCAATTTTCTTTTATGAGGTTAGAAGGTGCGGATCCTATAACCGGGGTTGAAATGGTTTCTACTGGGGAAGTGGCTTGTTTTGGGGAGAATTTTGAGGAAGCTTTTAGAAAAGCTCTTATTGCTAGCGGGCTGAATTTGCCTAAGAAAGGAGATTCAATTCTCATTACAGTTGGAGGACATAAAGAAAGCATAATTCCTATAGCTAAGAAATTCTTGGAGAAAGAGTTCCATATATATGCTACAGAGCACACGGCAGAAGCATTAATTGAGAACGACATAAAGTGCGAAGTCTTGCACAAAGTAAGTGAAAGCAAAAAGCCAAACATCCTCGATTATTTGATAAATCAGAAGATAAAATTGGTGATTAATGTTCTAAAATTAGAAGGAGCCAGTTCTCTAAAAGCCATAGACGACGATTATTTGATAAGAAGAAAGGCAGTGGAGTTCGGAATTCCTGTTATAACGAATCTTGAGCTTACAGATGCTTTAGTGAGAGCAATTAAATGAGGGAGTCAAAAGAAATTGACCCAAGAAAGCGCGTTTAAAATCCAAAAACTATAAATAACTTTCTCGGCACACATTATGTAGTTCCCAGCCGGAAAAGGCATGGGTCTGTCGATCGAACTCGTATGTCAGGGGAAGCCTTGACATACCGCGCGGGTCGGCAGTCGTCTGATCGCTTTGATGTGGGGCTTGTGGGCAACCACAAGGCTCCCCATGGCGATCAAGCGAGGGCCAACCAGTAAGGCAGCGTGGGAGTATAAACCACATGCGCTGCAAGACTGGAAAGCCACATCCATTCCGAGAGCTGGGCAACTTTTCTAATGTTATTAAGTCTTGAGTAGATTCGCTATCTTTTTTCCAAACCCTATGCACTTAGGAAGTTCTCCCTCTGAAATCGGTCCCTTCATTCCTTCAACTCTTATGGATAATCCAGGAGCCATCATCTTCAACCCAGGAACTTTTTCGTTTATTTGCTTCTCCATCTTCTTAACCGCTTTTTCAAAATCCTTTCCAAGATATGTGTCAAAAACAGCGAACGATTTTCCACTCAATGATAACTTGCCAAGTTTATCTATGAACTTCTTTATTCCTCTAGTTGGACCACCAATATGATTTGGAGAACCTATCAGTATAGCATCATAATTCGCTAACTTGTTGAGATCAAATTCTTTGATTTCACTAAGAGTAGTTTCTATTCCCCCAACTTCCTTCATTCCTTCTATGATCTTTTCTGCTACAAGTTTTGTATTGCCATGCTTTGTCTCATAAACTACGATGACTTTTGCCAACGGGTTCATCCATTATTGCTTTATAGATAACAATTATTATTAACTCTATAGGTGAATGGCCAAGTTAAAAATAGCTAAAGATGCCAATAATGCTTCTTCAGTTCTGACCGTTGCTGTCTTCTGATCAGGCATAGTATTTATGATAAATTTGCTGATCTGCATAGGATTCATGTTTTCATCTGAAAGAATCTCGAATACTCCTCTTTTAGGAGAGCCAAATACAAGCAATATGCTATTTGCCCTTTTCACTTCATCAATCAACTCAGACCAGAATTCAGTTATTATTCTTCCTTTCTTGGATGTGAAGATAATCAAGTCAGATTTTATACTCTTTACAAGCTTTCCTAATGATGGAGCAGTCTTGACTTCATAGCCCCAGTAATCCTTTATCTCGTCCTTTTTTGCTACTCTGCACCTTAAATCTGGATGTTTTGATGTGAATATAACTGTCAATCTTTCTCCTTCTCTTGCCATGCCTTCTAAAGGTATAAGAGAGGATAGACCAACGTCTATTAAAATTCTATCTCCTGATTTTATAGCTAAACCTTCTCTCAAATCTCCAACTTTAACATCGGATAGAGGAATTTCTAGCTTATGGTGAGGAGTTCTTAAAGGTGGTAGAAGACCAGCATAGGTTAATGCTTTTAATTGCTTAAAAATCCTCTTCCTAAGATATTGTGGTGTCTCCATATATTCAAGAATAGTCTTTATAGTTTCTCCATCCTCTTCATAATTTCCAGATAAATCTTTGTAAAGGTAAATCTTTGATACTCCAAAGATAGAGCAAGCTCTACCAACCATGCCCAGTTTTGATGTCTTCTCTCTAAGATGATAGGAATCTGATACAAGTGAGTCTGGTATGGCAACCCATAACTGCGGAGCAACCATAAAGATGGATATGCTACCTATTGATAAAAGTTCAGTATTTATGCTATGAGTCTTCTTTTCATCAAATTAATCGAAATCACAAAGAGCAAAAAAGAGACTATAATTATCCAGATCAGATTCAAAGGCAGAAGATCACTCCATCTGCCCAATGTTAGGGCTCTTGATATCTCAACTACATGAACCAAAGGCAAGGTGGCAAAAGAAGCATATTGAATGGGTTGAGGTAGTGCAGATATTGGAAAGAAAGTTCCACTGAAAAGAAACATTGGAGTAATCAATAGAAAGATGGGATAGTTGAGGGCGTTTATGTTAGGAGATATAGAAGTAAAGCACATGGCTAAAGCTGAAAATAGCAAGCCTGCGATAAAGGAGAAGGGAATTATGATCAAAGCCATAGGAAGGCTAACTAGCCCGAAGGCTATGACCACTATAAGCATGAATGAAGCGTTTATGAAACTTCTAGTTGCTCCCCAAAATATCTCTCCTGCAATTACTTCATCTAAATTAAGAGGAGTTGCTATTATTGCATCGAAGGTCTTCTGATAGTACATTCTTACATAAGATCCATAAGTGCATTCGAAGAATGCCGAGTTCATGATGGAAATGGAGATCAACCCAGGGGCTAGGAATACTGCGTAAGGAATTCCATCTATTGGACCTACGAATCCGCCCAGTCCAAAGCCAAGAGCAAGAAGGTAAAGGATAGGTTCTAGGAATGGTAGTATGAAGTTTACTCTGTAAGTCTTCATAAATACGTTCCAGTCCCTCATCCAGACCTTCCAAGCCCAATTACTCACTTTCGGGAACTTAAGGTAAGAAGCCATTCTATCACTCTCTTAAGGCTCTTCCTGTCAGCTTAAGGAAGACATCTTCAAGGATGGCTGGTCTCACTGTAGTCTGGCTGATTCTACACTGAGCCATAAGGTTAAACATCAAATCGAGGGACTATCAGTGAAGATATGAATAGTATCTCCAACTATCTCAAACTCTTGCTTCATCTTTTGTAGACATGAAAGAACTTCTGGGTTTGCCTTGGTCTCTAGAATGCTGGTCCCTATCTGCTCTCTTACAAGATCCTCTGGTCTTCCTTCTACTAGAATCTTGCCATAGTCCATTATTACTAATCTATCACAAAGCTGTGATGCTTCTTCCATATAGTGAGTAGTAAGTATAGTCGTGACTCCTTCTTTCTTTAAACTTCTTATTCTGTCCCATATAAGATGTCTTGCCTGAGGGTCTAAGCCTACTGTTGGCTCATCCAAAATCAGTATCTTCGGCTCATTTAAAAGAGCGCGAGCAAGAATCAGCCTTCTCTTCATCCCTCCAGAAAGTCTCTCTATTATTGCATCTCTCTTTTCTTCTAACTGCATAAATCTTAGAAGCTTTTCAATTCTTTCCTTTGCTTCATTCTTTGGGATGCTAAAGTATCTAGAGTAGACCATAAGGTTTTCATAGACTGTAAAATCAGGATCAAGGTTGTTCTCTTGAGGAACCACGCCAAGATTTCTTTTTATCTCTTTTGGGTAAAGGTCTACATCCATTCCCAAAACTTCGAGTTTGCCAGATGTCTTTGGGGAGACGCACTGGATCATCTTTATTGTTGTAGTCTTTCCAGCACCATTAGGGCCCAAGAAGCCGAAGCACTCGCCTTGCTCTACACTAAAGTTGATACCATCTACAGCTACTAGGTCTCCATACCTTTTCGTTAAATTTTCTGCTGATACTACTATGGGCAAAACAGAAGACCCCAGTTAGATGTCCAATTCTCTAAACTTAATTCTGATTTTTATTCTTTTAAGCACACCAATAAACATTTAAAAAGATCAATGAAATTGATTTAGAGTAAAATGGGTCATAGAAAGAAGAGCGCTCCTAGAAGAGGATCATTAGCATACCTGCCTAGAGGAAGGGCTGCCAGCATAGTGCCTAGGGTTAGAACTTGGCCTGAAGTTTCATTAGATAAACCCTCACTTCTAGGCTTTGCAGGCTTCAAGGCAGGCTCTACACATGTTATAACTGTGGATGATAGAGAGAAGACACCCAACTTCGGCAAGCCTGTCTTCAATTCAGCCACTGTTCTTAGTGTACCGCCTATCTTCGTTTATGGTATAAGGGCTTATGGGAAGAATGACAAAGGTCTTTTTGTAATTAAAGATGCCTATAGCGATAAGTTGCCAAAGGGTCTGAGCGAAAAAGGTAAAGAGTCAAAGAATATGGAAGGCGCTCTGAAAGAAATAGAAAGCAACCTAGACAAAGTAGCTCAATTATGCGCTATAGTTAGTGTTTATCCTAAGGATGTAGGATTATCGCAAAAGAAGCCTATTATTTTTGAGGTTGGTGTCGATGGAGGAGAAATGAAATCACGCTTTGAGTATTTGAAGAACTTATTGGGAAAAGAGGTCAAGGTCAGCGATATAATAAAGCCTGGCATGTATGTTGATGTAATGGCTATAACAAAAGGAAAGGGCATTGAAGGGCCTATAACGAGGCATGGCGTAAAGAGGAAGAGGCCTAAGTCGAGAAAGAGTGTTAGAGCGGTGGCTACTCTTGGGCCATGGCATCCTGCCTCTGTCATGTATACAGTGCCTAGAGCCGGTCAGAGGGGCTATCATCAAAGAGTTGAGTACAATAAGAAAGTTATCGTTGTATCAAATTCAGAAGAGGCAGATATAACTCCTAAAGGCGGTTTTCCCCACTTCGGTGTAATTAAAGGGGATTACATAATCTTGAGGGGGTCTATACCAGGACCAGCAAAAAGGTTGATAAAGATACGCTTTCCAGCAAGACCTCCTAAGGCCAAGGTTCAACCACCAAAAGTTCTTGAGATAAATGTGAGAAGGTAATCATAATGGCAAAAGCTCCTGTCTACAACCTTGACGGTTCTGTAATGAAGGAATTAGATTTGCCTGAAATCTTCTCCACTCCCTTTAGACCAGATGTAATCCATAGGGCTTTTGTTGCACTATCATCACATAGCATTCAGCCTCAAGGCAGAGACCCTCTTGCTGGTAAGAAGACAAGTGCATCAACCTATAACCCTCCTACTGGTCGTGGCATATCAAGAGTACCAAGAGTCAAGGGTGAAAGGTATCCTAGATCAGGACAAGCAGCAGGAATAGCAAGTGTAGTGAAAGGTAGGCAAGCCCATCCTCCAACGTCTGAAAAAATTATGAGAAAAGAAATCAACAAAAAAGAGAGATTATTGGCTACAGCATCAGCCATAGCATCATCATCTAAAAAAGAGTTGATCATGCTGAGAGGTCATAAGATAGATAAAGTTCCAAGCATTCCTCTAATAGTATCTGATGAAATTCAGGGCTTAAGTAAGGCGAAGGATCTTAAATCCTTTTTTGAAAGATTTGGCTTAGATGAAGATGTTGATAGGGCAGCAGGGAAAACAAAGAGTCTCTCTGGTAAGCCTAGAATGCGTGGTAGGACGAAAAGAAAGGCAAAAGGTCCTTTGATAGTTATAGCTGAGGATAAAGGCTTAGGAAAAGCTGTAAAGAACTTTCCAGGGGTGGATTACGTGTTGGCAAAGGACTTAAGTGTATTGCATTTAGCACCTGGCTCTTACCCTGGCAGGCTAGTTGTTTGGGCAGAGTCTGCCCTAAATTCTCTCAATAAACCCTTGATGGAGGTTGTTAGAAGGTTTGAGAGTTGAGGATGCCTCAAGGATCATAAAAAGGCCTTATGCTACAGAAAAGACCTTCAGTCTCATCGAGGAAGAGAACAAACTTGTCTTCATAGTGGATGAAAAGGCTAGTAAAAAAGCCATAAAGCAAGCTGTTGAAACTTTGTACGACGTAAAGGTAGATTCAGTGAACACTGCGAATACTATTTATGGCAAAAAGGCTTATGTAAAATTGTCAAAAGAGAGTCCAGCAACAGATCTGGCTGCTAAACTAGGTCTAGTATAAATTGATGATAAAGACTTAAGAGGAGCGAAAATCAAAATTCTGGTGGCGATCATGGGTAAAAGAATCCTTCAACAGAGAAGAGGTCGTGGGGGGATACAGTTCCGTGCACCAACGAAAGGAAAGTTGGCTCCTGCGAGGTATCCTCCCTTCCCTATCGCGGAGACTAGATGGGGAATTGTTACTGGGCTATTTAATGAGAGAGGGAGAAGTGCGCCTTTAGCGCAGATAACCTTTGATGATGGTACAGTAAGTTATCTACCAGCTGTAAATGGATACTACGTAGGTCATAAGATAGAGATAGGACCTGAGGCTGATCCAAAAATAGGAAATATATTACCATTAGAAAAGATACCTGAAGGGACGAGCATCTGTAACATAGAAAGGATTGTTGGAGATGGTGGTAAGCTTATCAAAGCATCTGGATGCTCAGCCATACTGCGTTCAAAGACAGTAACAGGTGCTGTCATAAACTTCCCATCCGGCAAGACAGCAGTAATAGATTCTAGATGTAGAGCAACTATAGGAGAGATAGCTGGCGGAGGTAGGATAGAAAAACCATTCTTAAAAGCAGGAGCGAAGTATCATGCCATGAAGGCTAAAGCAAAGATTTATCCTCGGGTGAGAGGAGTTGCCATGATATCTGTTTATCATCCCTTCGGAGGAGGGAGGCATCAACACACCATCCATAAGTCTAAATCCATTTCTAAGATTGCACCGCCAGGTGCTAAAGTTGGAGATATAGCGTCAAGAAAGACAGGTAGAAAGAGAACGATTAGAAAAGTACAGGAGGTTAAGTGAATCTATGGTTAGAGAATTCAAGTATAGGGGCTATACAGTAGAGCAATTACAATCCATGTCTTTAGAGACTTTCCTATCCATCTTGCCTTCAAGGCAGAGAAGGTCTTTGAATAGGGGCATATCTGACGAAAAGAGAAAATTACTTGAAGATGTTAGGGCTGCAAAGAATGGAAAGTTGAAGAATGCTATAAAGACTCATGCAAGAGACATGGTAATCTTACCAAACATGATCGGTTTGACTATTCATTTACATAATGGGAAAGAGTTCGTCCCTATAGAAATAAAGCCTCAGATGATAGGGCACTATCTTGGAGAATACGTGATAACAAACAAGAAAGTCTCTCATGGTACACCTGGGATAGGAGCGTCTCGCTCATCGCTATACGTTCCTTTGAAGTAATAGAATTAATATCGCTAGGAAACAAAGAAGCGTCTTTTCAATGCTCTTCTTTCAGCGTCAAGTATCAGTTCAATCAATCTATCGTCCATTTTAGGCTCTTCTCTTAGCAAAATCATGGCTTCTGATAGACTAATGCCCTTTGCCACCATCACCATTACTGCTGCAAGCCCATAACTAGAAATCAGTTCTGCTGAAATCAACAATTTTCTTAAAATAACCTTCTCTTTATCAGATAACTCTTTCTTTGACAGCATCTTATCACA
The DNA here is from genome assembly GCA_938091495.1 of uncultured Nitrososphaerales archaeon. Classification (GTDB taxonomy): domain Archaea; phylum Thermoproteota; class Nitrososphaeria; order Nitrososphaerales; family JACAEJ01; genus JAVZMU01. The sequence continues at coordinate 11,615 of CALLJF010000055.1, forward strand.
TAATGATAGCATTTTCTCTAATGATTCATTTGTTAAGCCAATCTTTGATGATCCACATACTTGACAGACTACCTTTTCTTTAAGATCAAGAACTCTTAACATCTCCGAGTATTTCCAACAATTCGTGCAGACAAGGACTCTACTTTCATTGAGCAATCTTGCATGGGCTGATTTGATAAGTATATTCTTCATTCTTTGAGGAGGTATTATGTCCCTCATTTTGCTCATTTCTTCAAAGCCAATCCTTCCTATGGGTGTAATAGAATCAAGATTCTTTATGAAAGAAATTTCTATATTGCCAGATGCTATCTTATTGATGATATGATTCGTTAATTCTACATCAGCATCATTGAACAAAGTTGTCCTTATGGCTTCATCAAAAATGACAGTACCCTCAAAGCCCTTCATCAAGTTGCTTAAACTTACATCGCTCAAATTGACATCTTTTGATATGGCACCAAACTTCCTTGCTACATGTAGAAACCTTCTTTTGAAGATTCCTGTCTTAATGAAGGCTTGAATTGCCATTTCTTTTATATCTTTATGAACCATTTCTTTCAGTACTGAGTTTATATCTTCAGGACTTGCTCTGTCTGTCTGAATTATTATTCGGTAGGGGTCTTGCTGAACCTTTATGGGCGAACCTATCTTTTCTGATAGAATCGATCCTAATATTCTTGAGATTGTTCGGTTGACCAACAATCCGAAGCAACAATTTATTATGATAAAGTCTTCCCATTTCTCTATGGTAATTCTCCTGTCTGTTGGTATCGGTAGGTTCATCTTGACTTGGTCTATTATTTCTGATATGGCTTGAATTATCGTTTTAGAGTCACAAGGATAAATTTTGCTCAATTCTAGAGCGATATCTTCAGGCTTTGATCCAGATTTCATCATCTCTTCTACTTTGCGTCTTATCTCTCCTACTTCATTCGCAACCTCAAAGGGCACCGGGATTTCTTCACCAACCCAACTGGGTACGGCTCCTGCTACATCATCCTCTGGCTTTACGTATATTCTATCTCGAAATATTTGAAGAATCTTCCATACAGAACCTCTAACAATGAACTTTGTACCGATTTCACCATGCTCTGCAACAAAAGCCTCATCAAGAACTCCTATAGGTTCATCCTTCTCCTCTTCTATGACTATGAACTGCTTCTCATCAGGAATCATGGACAAATTTTGAAAGTAATAGCTGTAAAATTCCTTAGTTCTTTGAGGCTTCATGAAAAATTTGTCCTGAAAAGATGCCCAAGCAAACCTTGGATATCTCGTGTGCATATACTCGATAACTTTCTTCAAATCATCTTCAGACAGATCTCTATAAGAATGGGCTTTTTTGAATATGTCCAAAACTTCATCAAAACTCCATATTCTTTTTTGCATCATCAAACCAACTATCTGATGATTCACTGCATCCAAAGGCTTATCAGGAATGTGGACTGGCTCTAATTCTTCGATCAATGCCCGACGGGCTATGACAAGGGCTTCGAGGGTATCGTCTGAATCCTGAGTTATTATTACTCCCTTTGCAATGCCTCCAACTTTATGACCACTTCTACCTACTCTTTGAAGCAATCTAGTAACCTGCCTTGGCGAATTATACTGGATCACCATCTCTAACGCTCCTACATCTATACCGAGTTCGAGAGAACTCGTGCAAACGATTCCTAGTAATTTACCTTCCTTCAAACCTCTTTCAGCAACTATACGTGACGCTCTGGAGAGGGAGCCATGGTGTACTCCTATGGCAAGGTCTGTCTCCCATACTCTAAAACGGCTTGCCAAAACCTCAGCCTCTGACCTTGTATTTGTGAACAATAATACTGAAGCATTCTCTTCTATTATCTTTCTCATGAACCTTAGCCTTGATGCAACTTCTGGATACGTATACAACTTGTTGGCAAGTTCAAAATCTTCGTCATCAGGCTTTGGATAGATAACTTTTAGTTGCATGAACCTAGAAACAGGGACTTGCACTATCTCACAAGGTCTGTCTTTGCCGACTAAGAACTTTGCCACCTCTTTTGGAGATCCTATAGTTGCCGATAATCCTATGATTTGAAAATCTCTCTCAGTTATGTATCTTAACCTTTCAAGACCCAATGATAATTGACTTCCTCTCTTCTCTGTAGCTAACTCATGGACTTCATCTATTATCACCCATTTTATGGATTTAAGGTGCCTTCTCATGACCCAGCCTGGCAGTATTGCTTGCAGAGTCTCAGGAGTTGTTATGAGAATGTCTGGAGGAAACCTGGCTTGAGCACTTCTTTCCTTTACTTCAGTATCTCCATGCCTGACTGATAGTCTCAAATCGAGCCTTTTACACCACCACTCAAGCCTTTCTAGCAAATCTCTGTTCAAAGCCCTCAAAGGTGTAATGTATAGAGCCTTTATTCCAGGCTTCTTCTCTAACCTTAATATGAAATCCAGTATTGGTAAGAAGGCTGCCTCAGTCTTTCCTGTTCCTGTAGGGGCTATGAGCAAAACATTCTTTCCTTTCATTATCAAAGGAATCGCTTTTACTTGTGGGTCTGTAGGCTCGTAGAATCCCCTATCTTCGATAGCCCTTCTTATCGGCTTTGCAAAAATAGAGAATACGCTCTTCTTCGCCTCTCCCACTCTAATTCCAATTTAGATTGTTCATTAAGTCACAATAAAGGTTTGCTAAAGATAGAGCATATTAGTAGCATTTATATTGTGCCTTCTCATGAAGAATGAATGATTGCTTTGGTGAAAGTAAAAGATGTCATGGTGAAAGAAGTCATTACAATAGATGAGGGAGAAAGCGTGGCTAAAGCATGTGAAATAATGGGCAAGAAACATATTGGTAGTCTAATAGTCATAAGCCAAGGTAAGCCTATAGGAATATTTACAGAAAGGGATTTATTATCTAAGGTCATCCCCAAAAAACTCAAACTCGATGAGATAAAAGTAAAGGACTACGTGTCCAAACCCTTAACTGTCATCAGCCCAGAATTTGATATAAAGGAGGCAGCCAGGATAATGACACAATTGAAGATAAGAAGGCTTCCTGTGATGGAGGAAGGAAAGCTTGTGGGAATATTGACATCGCCTGATATAGTCCATGCACTGGCTAAATCCCCTCTGGAATTTTAAAAAAGAGTGATTTAAAGATGACTTCAAAGTCTAAGATGGCTAAAGCAGAAGAAACGGTGAAGTGCAGTGACTGTGGCAGAGTTTTATCGATTAAAGACCAGGGCTTGAAGTGGGATAGATGCCAAGTTTGTAATTCTATAATATGCGTTAATTGCATGTGGTACAACAGAGTTCGAAAAGAAGGACTTTACAGTTATTACTATGATGTAATAAGGGTATGTAGGAAGCACGTAATTTAAAGTTCTAATAAAACAATTACAAATATAAGAAGAGCTTAATTTCATCATTACAATGGAAGATGGCTAGTATGAGGATAATACTGTTAGGCTTTGGCGTCGTTGGGCAGAGCTTCCTTCAACTGCTCACTCTTAGATACAATGAACTCGCCTCGATTTATGGGTTGAGACCAAGAATAGTAGCTATAGTCGATAGAAAAGGTGCAGCCGTTGATGAGAGAGGCCTTGATATGAAAAAGATGCTAAAGGTCAAGAAGGAGATGGGAAGCGTTTCTAAAGCCGATGATAAAGGTTTTCTTAATTTATCAGCTGAAGAAGTAATAAAAAAGACTGAAGCAGAGATAGTAATAGAAGTAACGCCGACTGATATTAAAAGTGGAGAGCCAGGTTTAACACATATAGAGACCAGCATAAAGAATGGCAAGCACATTATAACAACGAATAAAGGTCCTCTGGCACTAGCCCTTCCTGCCCTTATGGACCTTGCAGAATACAATGGTGTTTACTTAAGGTTTAGTGGTACTGTAGGAGGGGGTATGCCAATACTCGATTTAGGAAGAAAATGCCTTATTGCCGATAGAATCATATCAATAAGAGGAATATTAAATGGTACTACAAATTATATCTTGACAGAGATGAGTGAGAAGAATATAGAATTCGATGAAGCTCTTAGAAAGGCTCAAGAATTAGGGTATGCAGAGAAGGACCCTTCCTTGGACATAGATGGCTTCGATACAGCGAGCAAGTTGGTCATAATGGCAAATTGGATAATGGGAAAGAAGGTCACTTTGAAGGATGTCAAGATCAATGGCATACGTAATATAACCCTTAAAGACTTAATGGATGCTGATAAGAATGGCAAAACGATAAAGCTCATAGGCTCCATCGATAAGGAATTAGAGGTCAAGCCCAAAGAAATATCAAAAAAAGATGTATTGTGCGTTCATGGGACCTTTAATGCTGTAACCTTTGTCTCTGAATTCGCTGGTGAAGAGACTATAATAGGTAAGGGTGCTGGTGGGATGGAGACTGCAAGTGCTATCTTAAGAGATTTAATAGATATAAAGACAAATTTATCTGCTAGAATGATGGCGTAGCGTGGGAATATGAAGCTAGTCATGAAGTTTGGAGGTTCCTCTGTAGCGAATGGAGATTGCATGAAGAGAGTTGCTAAGATAGTTTCTGATTCTGTTAACCAAGGGAATAGATTAGTTGTAGTAGTTTCAGCGCAAGAAGGTGTAACAGATCAATTACTAGAGGCTTCTGAAGAGGCTAAAAAGGGCAACTTAAATTACACTCGTGAGTTCATCGAAAAGATCAAGGAAAGGCATCTCAATACCGTCAAAGACGCCATCAAAAATCAATCCTTGAAAAAAGAGATAGAAAGTATCGTCAAAAGCATAGTTGAAGAGATTGAGAAGGTCTTGACAGGGATAGCTTATCTGGGTGAGCTTACACCAAAATCTTTGGATTATGTTCTATCCTTCGGCGAGAGATTATCAACCCCTATACTGTGCTATTCTCTTCTTGATATTGGGCTTAATTCTAAATTCTTGTCAGGAAAGGATGCTGGCATTGTAACAGATTCTAACTATGGAGAAGCAAGACCTTTAATGGGATTGACAAAATATCAGGTAAAGCAAAAACTAGAACCCCTACTTGACAAAGGCATAATCCCTGTAGTAACAGGCTACATCGCTTCTACTCAAGAAGGCTTCATAACTACTTTGGGAAGAGGAGGGTCTGATTACTCTGCAACTATAATCGGCTCTTCATTAAATGCTGATGAAATTTGTATCTGGACAGATGTGGACGGTTTGATGACAGCAGACCCTAAGATAGTACCATCAGCAAGAACAATGCCTGAAATATCTTTTCAAGAAGCCATAGAGATGGCTCTTTTCGGTGCGAAGGGTCTTCATCCTAGAGCTTTAGAGCCTGCAATGGAGGAAGGAATCCCTGTCAGGATAAGGAATACCTTTAATCCACAAAACCCTGGTACATTGATTGATAATAAGCAGAAGATAAAGGCAGGAGAGATAGTAAAAGCCGTTAACCTCATAAAGAATGTCTCATTAGTGAATATTAGTGGAGCAGGAATGGTAGGCGCTCCTGGCACTGCAGCAAAAGTCTTCGATGTTTTGGGCAAGAATAATGTGAATGTATTGATGATTTCTCAAAGTGCCTCTGAAGCCAACATATCTTTTATAATAAAAAAGACTTGTCTTGGAAAAGCTATGAGTGCTTTAGAAATAGCCCTACTTGGTCAAGGGATCGTTCGTGAGATTACTGCTGATGAAGATGTTTGCATAGTAGCAATAGTAGGAGCAGGCATGAGAGGTACTCCAGGAGTCGCTGCCAGAGTCTTTAACGCTGTTGCCAAAAAAGGTGTAAATGTTATAATGATCTCCCAAGGCTCTTCTGAACTCAACATATCCTTTGCTGTTAAAGAGAAGGACGGAGAAAACGCTGTTAAGGCTATTCATGAAGAATTTGGTCTTTCGAAATAAATTCAGTAACTGAGAGTTCTTTAGCAAAGTAAATTGAATTATGAGTCTAATAGTCTCCATAATGATGGTAAATAACCATGACCTAAAGCTATGATTTCAGAGGTGAAGGTAGTGGCGCAGTTTTCTAAGAATTGGACGAAAGATGAGTTGAAAGGCTTTAGTGAAAGGTTAAAGGAAGCAGTTAAACCAGAAGAATCTTTGAAGCCAAGGCTTGAGCAAGCTTCGCGCTTGAATCAAGCGCAGATAACAAATCTTGATAATAGGTTACTAAGACTACAGGAAAGAGATTCATCTATATTCAAAAGCATGACATTAGCGATACAGAAGCATGATACACAGACGAGCTCTGCCCTTTCAAAAGAATTGGCTGAAGTAAGGAAGATGGCAAAGATTGTAAACCACTCCAAGATTGCCCTTGAGCAAACAACGCTTCGACTTGATACAATTCAAAATCTTAGAGATATGATTGCAATTCTGGCACCAGCCGTGGGCGTCATAAGGGACATAAGGATTGGGACGGGTCAACTTCATGCCAGAAGCAGAGCAAGGAATGGGCAAGATTGGCAACATTCTAAGTAGCACGCTTTTAGATGCAGGTCAACTTGGGGTTCCCGTGTTAATTTTTGAAGTTGCAAATGAGGATGCCCAGAAGATCTTGGCAGAAGCATCGATTATGACTAAAAATAAGATGAAGGAGAAGTTCCCTGACCTATCTTTGCCCGATAGGAGAAGCAACTTAAAAAATCCTAGATTTTACTCTCTATGAACTCTAAGGCATCCTCAACCTTATCATTATCAACAATCCCAGATGCAAACTCTGGTTTTCCTCCTCCTTTTCCATTAAATTTCATAGCGGCTTCTTTCAAAATGGCATTACAATCTAATTCCAAGTTTGGGCTTCTACCCAGTATTAAGAAGGCATTTTCATCTCTATTAGCAAATACGACAACACTGCCCTCATTTTTCATTAATTCTCCAGCTTTCTCCATCAATTTTTTATTGTCCAATCCATCAAAAATCTTCAAGTAAATTTTGATGCCATTCTTTTCTATGAATTTTATATCCTCAGCCTCTTTCTTGCTCAATAGAGCAAGCCTTTTTCTTGTGTTAAGAAAATCATCCTTAAGGTTTTGAACAGTTCTTTTAAGAGTATCAAGAGTTGAACCAACGATTTCATTAACTTCCATGCATATCTTGGCAATTTCAAGAGCCTTCATCTTGGCACTTTCACCAACATAGAACTCTATCCCAAAAAGATCCTTTCCAGCCTTTGAAAACTTCGTGACTATGAAGAATGAGCACTCTTTTGTATTTCTAGCATGCTCTGCTCTACAGGCTGAATAATCGTATCCATCTGCTTCTATTGCCCTAGTTTTACCTGTGATTCTTTCTTCATAGGCTCTTAGAGATGGAAAAGCCTTCTTTGCATCTTCTAAAGAATCGAAAAAGTGTTCCTTTATTTCTTTAGCCTTATCTATTACCCTATTCGTCATCTTCTCTGCTTCAAATATGATCTGCCAATCTAAATGCTTAGATAATATTATTGCAATACCTTTTTCTCCTTCTGTCTCTACTTTCTTCACCTCTATGCTTGGCACTAATCTCTTTAGACTACCCATGAATAAATGCTCAGCGGTGTGCGCAACACTCATAGCAAAAATGAGTACTTAGTCTTTATAATCCTTTTCCAGACTCTCTTTTTTCCTACTTCATATATTCGCTTATGTTCTTCAGTATCGCTTATATCGTTATAGTCAGTAAATCTTGGATCTTTTTCGCAACACAGAGAATTTTGTCATCAACTTTTCCTGAATCCTTTATTCTTAACAAACCTATTGGTTTAGCTTCTATCAAAATTCCAGGATATGTCGGGTTTGTTACTAGCACTAAAGCGTCTAAAGGATCGTTGTCTTCTGATAAAGTCTAAGGAATCGTTTCATAATCCCCTAGATAATGTAAAGGTGAAAAAGAACTCTATCCAATTTAATTAAATTATTCTCTTTATCATACTCGTATTTGTTTCGAGAACCTTTTGGTATCTCTACTATAACGTTGATGATATTTGAAATTTCGTTCCCTGGTTTTATATGATGCCATAAATTCATACTCTATCGCCCCCATCCAAATATATTTTGTCTATAAAGCGAGATGCTAGGCGGTGTTAAATTAGCATCATTTTGACTTGATGGTCAGATCTTTTCCTCTTAGGACTCGAAGGGATGTCTTGGTTCAAGAGAGAACCATTCAGTATCTTAAAATAGGATTGATGGCTTTTATGATTACTATCCATGCTTGAGCATATGAATAGATTGCTCTATCTCTTCACATATCTACACGATGCTAGAAGACACATCAAGTTTAAAGAGATACTGAGCCTCGAGGTGAGTGGGCCTTAAGTTAACATCG
>CALLJF010000056.1 GCA_938091495.1 uncultured Nitrososphaerales archaeon
AAGTCAATATTGATAAATTCATAGTCGAAAGAGAAGAAATCGATAAAGCTTATGAGAGTATCAATGAGGATGAAATCTCTGCCTTAAAGTTCGCAAAAGAAAGAATTGAAGGTTTTCAAAACACTATCCTCAAAAAGTTGAAATTCAAATGGTGCGATGGGGAAAAGAATGTTCAGGTAATCAATCTAGCATTACCTATTGAGAGCGTAGGTTGCTATGTCCCAGGGGGCTATTCACCTTATCCAAGTAGCCTTCTCATGGCAGTAGTTCCAGCAAAGGTTGCAAAAGTACCACGCATAGCTGTTTGTTCACCACCTATGACTGATGGCAATCTCAATCCAATCCTTCTTGTAGCTGCAGATATTTGTGGTGTAGATGAAATATACAAAATAGGAGGGGCTCATGCCATAGCAGCTTTAGCCTATGGCACTGAGAGTGTAAAGCCTGTTAAAAAGATAGTAGGGCCTGGAAATAGATATGTAACTACTGCCAAGATATTAGTATCAAAAGATGTAGCCATAGATATGCCAGCAGGTCCTAGCGAAATACTGATAATTGCCGATGATTCAGCGAATCCATACTTCATTGCCCTTGATATGATTTCGCAAGCCGAGCACTCCCCAGATAGCATTTGTGGATTGGTTACTACATCAAAAGTATTAGCAAGTAAAGTTATATCAGAGTTAGAGAAGATTATGGTAAATCTAGAAAGGGTAGAGATAATTAAAAAGGCTCTTACTCAAAATGGCTTTATTGTAATTTGTGATGAAATAGACGAGGCAGTAGAATTTGTGAATGATTTTGCTCCTGAGCATTTAGAGATAGTAACAAAGCAATCTGATAAAATTGCTAAGCAGATAAGATCATCTGGGATGATCTTCTTAGGTCCTTACAGTCCTGTACCTGCTGGTGATTATTGCATCGGTACTAATCACATATTGCCTACAGGAGGTTCTGCCAAAGTCTACTCTAACCTTTCTGTAATGGACTTTGTGAAGAGAGTTAGTGTGGTGAAATGCTCAAAGGAAGGTTTGCTTAAAATGATGAAGCCTATAAGCACCTTAGCCCGTAAAGAAGGTTTGATAAATCATGCCATAGCTGTAGAGGAGAGAGTCAAAGCTCTTCAAAATCTTATTTAAAGTGATAATATGGACAAGAATTCAAAAGAATGGCTTAAAAGCAAATTGAAAGAAATCAAATCCTTTACTAAATATGTGAAGCCAGAGTCAGTTTTAGATGTAGCATTAGAAGCTGGAATTGAGTCTGAGAAGGTTATCAAATTAAATCAAAATGAGAACCTTTTCTTGTCGAAAGATTTTCTTTGCTTTCTTCTAAATGATGTAATTAACGAGATCGATTTAAGGCTTTATTCAAAAGAAGGAGAGGCAGAACTAAAGAAGGCTATAGGAAAGTACGTTGGCCTGCCTTCTGATTATGTAATATTGGGCAATGGAAGTGATCAAATCATAGATCTTATCATCAGAACTTTCTTAGGAAAAGATAGCGTTGCCATATCGATCAAGCCTACTTATTCTATGTATAAATGGTCTGTAAATCATCTAGGAGTTAAATACTTTGAAATACCATTGAGAGAGGATTTCTCCTTAAATGTCGAGGGCATTCTAGAATCATCAAAAGGTAATAAAGGCATATGCCTTATCTGCTCACCAAATAATCCAACAGGCAATCAATTCGAATTGGAAGATGTAAAAGCTATCATTGAAGGCTTCCATGGTCTAGTTTTAGTGGATGAGGCTTACGTTGAATTTGCAAAGAATTCATTGGCAAAGTTAGTAAAGAAGTATGAGAACCTCATTATAACTAGGACTTTCTCAAAGGCTTTTGGTCTTGCTGGTGTAAGGATAGGATATGCTCTATCTAATAGCGAAATTTCGACTGCCATCTTCGAATATGCCCAATTACCTTATTCTTTAAATTGTATTGGTTTAAAACTAGCTTTAAAAGTCCTTGGGATGTTTGATAGATTCAAGAAGAGCATAGATGAATTGAAAGAAGAAAGAGAAAAATTAATGAAAAGGCTCAACAGTATAAAAGGCGTAAGGGCTTTCAAATCTGATGCCAACTTCATTCTCTTCCAAGTAAAGAAGCCTTATGAGAAAGTCTTCAATGATCTTTTTGATAAAGGCATACTGGTAAGAAAGATAGGCAAAGTATTGAATTTGGAGGATTGCTTGAGAGTAACTGTAGGCTTGCCATACATGAACGACCGTCTCATAGAGGCTCTTACATCGATAAGTGAATAGTGTATGTGGAAAGAAAATTATAACACTATCCAATTAAAGAATGATCTTGTTTTTGTAAAAAAGGATAGTATCGAAAAGCTGGCGAAGGTTGATGCAGTAATCTTTGACTGTGACGGAGTGCTCATAGATGCAAAGAAATCTTATTTGATGGCTGTAAAAGAAACTGTCAACTACATATTCGATAGGCTAACAGGATCTAGAATCGAAGAAAAGTTATTGGACAATTTGATCTACCAACTGAAGAAAGGTGGGAGATTCAACAACGACTGGGCAGTATCCTACACTATATCTTTGCTCGCTCTTACCGTTATACCAAGAGAGGTAAAAGAAGGATTGGAAAGAACCATCGATTCAGAGCTTTTCAAATTCGCTGATGGGCCTTTAGACAGATTAACTATAATCGAAAATTGTCTGAAAGAGAAGATCAAGAACATTGATTTTAAAATTTCAGAGGATTCTTCAAAGAGGTTAATCGATTTAGCAGAAAGAGTAAGTTCATCCGGTTTCAAATTCTTCGAGAAAGATATTTTCTCAAATTCTTTAACATTAAAAGATGATCTTGAAATTTTGCGTTATGGTAAGGATATTCTCTCTCGATATGGAAATGTTGGAGAGAGCCTTATAACAACTATCTTTGAGGAGAAATTCTTGGGATGTAATCTTTTTAAAGAAATTTATGGCGTAGATTGTAAATTTCATAAAGGCAATGGGTTAATAGAGAACGAGAATATCATGATCGATAGAGAAATTCTAAAAGAGATTTCATCTTTAATTGGTGGACCAAACTTTGGAATAGCATCAGGAAGGCCATTTGCTGCCACAAAATATACTATGAAGGAATTGTTAGACGAATTTAGACCAGAAGCCAAAGTATTTCTTGAGGATATAGATGAAGCTGAGAGAAAAGCAAGGCAGAAAGGAGAGATTGTTGATTTGAGCAAGCCAAATCCTTACTCTTTGATAAATTGTGCAAAGGGTCTTATGCCCTTCAATTTTGCTTTGTATCTTGGCGATTCTATGGAGGATCTTATGATGGTAGAGCTTGCCAACAAAACTAAAGCATGCTATTTATTTGGAGGAGTTTATGTTCACTCTATCATGAAGGATGAACAAAAGACAGATTTCATTAAAAACGGAGCGGATTTGATCATACCTTCAGTAAGAGAATTACCATTCATTTTAAAATGCATAAAGGAGGGAAGAGGGTTTGCGTAAGGCTCAATTCGAGAGAAAGACAAGCGAGACAGAAGTCAATATAAAGGTAAACTTGAATGGGGAAGGTAAAAGTAGCGTAAAGACTGGATTAAAATTTCTGAACCATATGATAAAAACACTATCCACCCATAGCTTGATCGATATTAACATTATTGCAAAAGGAGATTTGAGGCATCACTTAATAGAAGATATAGCCATAGGATTGGGAGAAGCTTTAAAGAACGCTTTGGGGAATCGTGAAGGGATCAATCGCTTCGGATCGAGCATAGTACCTATGGACTGCTCTCTTGCAATAGCCGCTATAGACCTTGTGAAAAGACCTTACAGTGTGATCGATCTGAAGTTAGAAGGTAAGGCAGCAGAGGATATGAAAACTGAGGATATCTACCATTTTCTGAAATCTTTATCTTCATCTTTAGAAGCGAACCTGCATTTGCAAGTTCAATACGGATTAAATGATCACCATAAGATAGAGGCAGCCTTCAAGGCTCTGGCTTTGTCTCTCAGGCAGGCAGTATCTCTAGACCCAAGGAGAAAAGGCATTCCAAGTGCGAAAGGTGCCATATAAATGAATATCAAAATCTTGGACTATGGTGTAGGAAACCTTTACAGCTTAAAATGCACGTTGCAAAGAATGGGAGCCAACCCCACTATAGTAACGATAAATGACTTACAAAATGATATAGATGGCTTAATCTTGCCAGGCGTTGGAAGCTTTACAGAAGCGATGAAGAATATAGGATCACTCAAGAAAAAGATTTTGAGTATAGCTGATTCAGGCGTACCTATACTTGGCATATGCTTGGGCATGCAGATTTTTTTCAAAAAGAGTGAAGAAGGAAAGGGAGAAGGCTTGGATCTGATGCCAGGCAGAGTAGTAAAGTTGCCAAAGCGAGTTAAAATCCCTCATATGGGCTGGAACAATCTAAGAATAGTCAAGAATAATGAGATCATAGAAGGCTTAGCCGATAACTCTTATGTCTATTTTGTGCACTCATATCATACTTTACCTTCAAAAAAAGATGTAATAGTTACTGAGACGGATTATGGATTAAAATTTCCATCTATGGTAGCTAATGAGAATCTTTATGGCACACAGTTCCATCCTGAAAAGTCTGGCGAAGCAGGTCAGATTATTTTGGAGAATTTTGTTAAACTGGTTAAGAGGTGATCTAAATTGGAAGTAATACCAGCCATCGATTTAAAAGATGGGCAAGTTGTGAGGTTAGTAAGAGGAGATCCAAGACTATCAAAATCCTATTCATCTTTAGGCGATCCTTTGGGTGTAGCTAGGATCTGGATAGAAAATGGAGCTAAGATTATTCATATTGTGGATTTGGATGCAGCGTTAGGTTCCAGTGACAATATGTCTATAGTGGAAGAGATGGTAAAGAGTCTTGATGTGAATTTTCAAGTTGGTGGCGGTATAAGAAGCTTAGACATGGCCCGAAAGTTATTCAGTATAGGCGTAAAAAGGATAATAGTTGGGACCATGGCTTTTGAGAATAGAAAAGCTTTAACAAAGCTTTTAGAAGAATATGGCAATGAGAGAATAGTTGTATCTCTTGACCATTACGGGAGAGAAGTCATGTTAAGGGGTTGGAAAGTATCGTCAAATTTTGATATTCGTGATGCCATTATGAATTTCCTCGATCTTGGAGTAAGGGTCTTCTTGGTCACATCTGTAAAGAGAGATGGAACTTTGACCAGTCCTGATTTTAAAATATTGAGAGAGATGTGTAAGATAAAAGAAGCGAAGATAATGGCTGCTGGAGGTATTAGTAAACTTGAGCATCTATCCATGCTAAAGGATATGGGAGTTTATGGTGTTGTGATAGGGAAAGCATTATATGAGAATAAGTTCACTTTAAAAGATGCTATAAGAATAGAGAAGGAGGATGAATAATGCCATTGTCTAAAAGAATAGTGCCATGCTTAGATGTGGATCATGGGAGGGTAGTAAAAGGTATCAACTTCATAAACTTGAGGGATGCTGGCGACCCTGTCGAACTTGCTCAAAGATATTGTGAAGCAAGGGCTGATGAATTAGTATTTTTAGATATAACTGCATCCCCAGAGAAGAGAAAGATATTGGAAAGAGTGGTTAGAGATGTTGCAGCAAATCTTAACATACCTTTTACTGTGGGAGGAGGAATAAGAAGCGAAGAAGATACAAGGTTGATATTATGTAGCGGAGCAGATAAAGTCTCGATAAATACTGCCGCTGTTGAAAAGCCTGAATTAGTCTCAAGGCTTGCAAAGGTCTTTGGTACTCAATGTGTAGTAGTAGCCATAGATGCAAAGCGCCGATATGATAGAGAAGGTCACTTTATAGCAAGAACATCAGAGGGAGAATGCTGGTTCGAAGTATACACTTATGGAGGGAGGAAACCAACCAATATAGATGCAATCGAATGGGCTGAAAAAGTTGCTAATTTAGGTGCTGGCGAGATTCTGCTCACATCCATGGATAGAGATGGAACTGAGATAGGCTATGATCTAGAACTTACTAGAGCCGTATCTGAAAGGGTGAATATACCGGTTATAGCCAGCGGAGGTGCTGGCAAGCCCGAGCATTTCTTAGAGGCTTTTACCATAGGCAAGGCAGATGCAGCGTTGGCAGCCTCTGTCTTTCATTATGATAAATTCCCCATACCTGTCATCAAGAGATTTCTTATAGAGAAAGGAATCGATATAAGACCATGAATAAGATTGAAATAAAACAATTGAAGTTCGATAAAGCCACAGGTCTTATACCCGCAGTGGCTCAAGATCATAAGACTAAGAAAATTCTAATGCTGGCTTACATGAGTGAGGAATCCTTAATCAAGACTATAGAAACAGGTTATGCTCATTATTGGAGCAGATCGAGGAATAAATTATGGATGAAGGGAGAAACTTCAGGGAATACTCAAAGAGTAATTGACATAATGATAGATTGTGATAATGATGCTATATTATTGCTAGTCGATCAGAAAGGTCCAGCCTGTCATACTGGAAATGAAACCTGTTTTCATAAAGAATTGAAGAAGGATTAATGTAATTTCACTATATCTTTTTATCTTTGTAAATTCAAAAATATGATAACTATGAGCATAGATGAAAAACTATCGCTTAATACCTATAAGGTCTATAAGGAAAATCACATAATAGTTAATAAAGATAAGTGCATTGCATGTATTGAAAAGCCTTGCATATACTGCTGCCCTACTAATACCTATAGTTGGGAAAACGATGATTTGATAATATCGTTTGAAGGCTGTGTGGAGTGCGGGACTTGTGAGATAGTATGCCCTTACAAAAAGATTCGCCTTACTTATCCTCCTTTAGGTCATGGTATAATCTATCGCTATGGATGAATAAGCTATGCTCAAAATTGTAATTCTTTGCCTTTTTATGTGCAATATTCATCAAAATAGTCAAACTTTTATAAACCTTTGCTAAGTTATTGAGGTTAAAGGACAATCGCGGAGTGAAATACAAGTGTCTAAAGCTGGTCTAAGAATCATAGTCTGCATAAAGCAAGTCCCTGCTATTCAAGACATTAAGATAGACCCTATCACACATACTCTTATACGTGAGAGCATGCCTAGCATGCTGAACCCTTGGGATGAGATAGGGGTTGAAGAGGGCATAAGACTTCGTGAGAAATATGGAGGAGAAGTAACAGTCATAACTATGGGTCCGATGCAGGCAAAAGAGGCTATTTTAAGATGTTTAGCCATGGGGGCCGATAGAGGAATTATAATCAGTGATAAAGCCCTTGCTGGTGCAGACACAATAGCCACAGCTTATGCTTTGTATATGCAGATAAAAAAGATGAAATATGATTTGATTATTTGTGGAAAGATTTCAACAGATTCTGAGACAGGGCACATAGGTCCTCATCTGGCAGAGTTATTGAATATACCACAGATTTGCTATGTTAAGAAGGTTGATCTCGATATAGAGAAAAGAAGAATAATCGCTCATAAGGAAGCCGATGAGGGTATTGAGATCGTAGAAGCGCCTTTACCAGTTTTGCTGACTACAGCCATAGGCTTAAATAAGCCACGCCTTCCAACTCTTAAAGGAATAATATCTTCAAAAAGAAAAGAGGTCAAAGTACTAACTGCAAAAGATTTGGGCGGGAGTTTAAGCAATTATGGATTAAGAGGGTCTCCTACTTTTGTAGATGAAGTCTTTGAACCGCCTTCTCGCAAACCTGAAATGATATTCCAAGGCGATCCAAAAGAAGTAGTTGAAAAAATAGTCCAAGTTCTTCTGAACAAGAAGCTAATCAGTTCAAGGAGTTGATCAATATGCTAGAAAAATCTGAAGAAAATCCAAATCACAAAGGTGTATGGGTATTCACAGAGCAAATCGATGGTAAGCTAAAGAACGTTGGTCTTGAACTGCTAGGTGCAGGTAGGAAAATTGCTGATAAGCTTGGCGAGGAACTCGTTGCAGTCTTGTTAGGATACAAGGTTATTGAATTAGTAAAAGATTTAGAAGCTTACGGGGCTGATAAAGTAATTCTTGTTGAGCATGAATTATTAGAGCAATTTACAGTGGATGCCTACACAAAAGTTCTGGCTGAGCTTACTATTAAGTATAAACCATCTGTATTGTTCATAGGAGGTACTTTGAATGGGCGTGAACTTGCTCCTAGGCTTGCAGCCCGTCTTAATACCGGTATAACTTCTGATTGCGTGGATTTTGATATAAATAGCGATGGTCATCTTACTCATGTAAAGCCTTTTGGTAAGCTCATGGCGAAGATAATTTGCAAAACTAGACCTCAGATAGCTACAGCCAAGCCTAACGTTTTCAAAAAATTAGAACCCAATTGGGATAGAAGGGCAAAAATTGTTCGCGAAGAGATCAAAATTAATCCTGAAGATATACGCACTAAGATTCTCGGAAGAATAGAGGCAAACAAAAATCCTTATGGAAGTATTGAAGATGCGGATGTAATAGTCGCTGTAGGTAAAGGCCTATGCTCAAAGGAAAACCTCAAGTTAATCCAAGAACTGGCAGATTTGTTAGGAGCGTCTGTAGCCTGTACTCGTCCAGTGGTGGATAGGGGGTGGCTTCCTTCTAGTCAGCAAGTGGGGCAGAGTGGTAAAACAGTTGCTCCAAAGCTCTATATTGCTATAGGTATATCAGGAGCCACATACCATACAGTTGGTATGAAAAACTCGGATATTATAATAGCGGTTAACAAAGACCCTAAAGCACCTATATTCCAGATAGCTACCTATAGTATTGTAGGAGACTTATTCAAGATTCTGCCCCTTTTGATAGATAGGTTAAAGAAAGAAGTTAAAGAAGTGAAGTTGAGCATTACAACAAAGGGAGAATAATCGAACTTTTGGGACAAATCTATTGCCTTTGATATAAAATCTCTACAGCTTATCCACACCTGATTTTACTCCAACTCTTTTTGTTTGAACGATCTCAAAGCTTTGATTATCTTTAGTACCATATAAGAACAACTTTTCTTCCTCCGTTAAATCTAAGCCATGATGTTATATTATCTTCCTAGCCTTTATTAAATCAAGCAAAAGCTTCGGAAAGCCAACTCTCTGTCTTATCATTTTAATGATCTTTTTGCTTTTAACTCTTCTTAACTCTCCATCCATACTGAAAAACTCTTTCATTGCGTAATTTATCAGATTAGGGTAAATACTAAAAAGACGAGGATTATCTCTGAAAATTTTTGGCAAGTCTCTTAATTGATACAATTCTTTCATTACATAACTTGATTTTAGGAGTTTTTCATAATATGATAAAGTTTTGGATGAATAATCCCCTAACTCTTTTGCTTTTATCGCTGCTTTAGCAGCATAAATGCCTGATTCTATGGCCATATTCACTCCTTCTTGGTATATGCTACTGGTTAGAGATGCAGCATCGCCAACTACCATCAATCCATCAGTATATAGCTTTGGAATGCCGTAATATCCTGACTCAGGAACTAAATGGGCGCTATACTCCCTTGGCTCTCCCCCCTCTATCAAAGGCTCTATGAGCGGGTGTCTCTTAAATTCGCCCAATAGATCGTAGGGCCTTATCTTTGATTTGATTAAATGCTCCAATAGCACTACTAAGCCTATGCTCAGACTGTTCTTATTGGTGTAAATGAAGCCGCCACCCATCATTCCATGAGTTACTCCAAGCACTTGGATGGCTACACCTTCATTTTCTCCTAAATTGAACCTAGATTCGATGATTTTACGATCAAGTTCAAGAATTTCTTTTACCCCCAGAGCGACTTCATCAGGTCTTAATGGATGACGTAAACCTGCTTGTATGGCTAATTTGGAGTTTGCCCCATCCGCAGCTATCACTACATTACCATAAAGTTCGTTTTCAGAGCCTTTTCCAGCCCTCACGCCTACAATCTTCTTGCCATTCCAGATAAGATCAGTAACACTTACTGAGGTTACAAGCAAGGCTCCTGCCTCTTCTGCCAATTTGGCGTACCAAAGATCAAACCTAGCCCTAAGAGTTGTAAAGGCGTTGTAAGGAGGTTGAGCAAAGCTTAGGTTCTTAAAGCTGAAATTAAATCCTGAGCTCTTCGATAAGATCATAAACCTATGATCAACTATTCTTCTCTCAATAGGAGCTTTTTCTGCAAAGTCAGGCACTATTAACTCTAAAGGCCATCTGTATATAGCTCCACCATACATATTTTTCGCTCCTGGATAGTCTCCTCTTTCTAGTAAAGCGACGCTAAGCCCTGCCTTTGCCATTATCAATGCAGAAGTAGTTCCAGCAGGACCCGCCCCAACCACTATAGCATCGAACTTCTCTTTTTGCACACCAAAAGACCTACAGTTTTTAATTTAGCTTTGTTTTTTAATGTTCCTTATCAAGAAATCATGTAATAAAAATTCTCAACCTTTAATTATTCGTTTATAGAATTTATTTTAGAGTTGAATGGATACAGAGAGGATTTTCCCATCCTTAAATCTGGACTCATATACCTAGATAGTGCTGCTAGTTCTTTGACTCCTGAGCAAGTCTTAAAGAAGATGTTAGAATACTACCGAGAATATAGAGCCAATACTGGTAGAGGCGTTTACAGAATAGCTGATAGAGCTACAAGCGAATTAGAGAAAGCTAGGAAAAGTGTAGCTAAGCTCATAGATGCAAGAGAAGATGAAGTAGCTTTTGTGAGAAATACTAGTGAAGGATTAAATTTTGTAGCAAGTAGCCTAAAGTTCAAAAAAGGACAGAACATAGTGACTACAGCCATAGAGCATCATAGCAACTTCTTACCTTGGCTAAAGATAAGTAGAGAGAAAGGTCTAGAATTAAGAATTGTTAATCCTACAAAAGATTTCCTCATCAATACCGAAGATTTTGAAAAGCAAGTGGACGATAATACAAAAGTCGTAGCGATAACTCATATAAGCAACGTATTAGGCTTCATTTTGCCAGTAAGAGACATAGTCGATATTGCCCATAAGCACGGTTCAATGGTAGTGTTGGATGGAGCCCAGTCAGTGCCACATATACCTTTAAGTGTTAAAAAGCTAGGTGTTGACTTCCTTTCGTTTAGCGGTCACAAGATGTGTGGACCTACAGGGATCGGAGGTTTTTACGTCAATCCTGATGTCCTGAACGAATTGGAACCTATTTTCATAGGCGGAGAAAGTGTTGACAAAGTGAGTTTACACGGATATACGCTAGCCAAGTTCCCAGCAAGTTTCGAACCTGGCACTTTGCCCATAGCCGAAGCCATAGGGCTAGGAGAGGCTGCTCGCTATTTAATGAAAATTGGGTTAGAGAAGATTGCTAGGAATGACGAGAGGTTAATAGGATTATTACACGAAATGCTAAGTACTATAGAAGGCGTAAAGATTTATGGCCCTAGTCAAGAAAAGAGAACTAATCTATTATCTTTCAACATTAGGGATCTAGATCCTAACGATGTAGCACTTTTCTTGGATATTTCCTCAAATATAGCTGTCAGAAGTGGTTTCATGTGTGCACAACCGCTTGTAAACCTATTAAGATCAAAAAATGGCGTTGTTCGAGCCTCAACTTATCTCTACAATACTGAGGAAGAGATAGAGACTCTTGTTGAAAGGATTAAAGATTTTACAAAATAAAATGAGGAAAACGTCTATCGGAAGTAAGGGAACTTAACCTCATTTTTCATAGGAGTTGTTGCAGGATCAAAAACGTAGAGATATATTGTATGCCCTGGTGGATCATCTCTAGAGATCGTTGTTGGCCTCCACCCTCTTATCTCGTAATCATGAGATACAACACGAACACCGCTCCTGAGTTCCTTCTCAAGTTTCGGTCTTAACTTTTCATTTGCCGAAGTTGTAAGATATAGCGTAATTATATCGGCATTAGATATGTCTACATTGAAAAAATCTTCGTTTATTACCTTAATTCTGCTACCCAAGTTGAACCTTTTTATCTCCGCCATAGCCTTCCTAACCAAATCTTCTCGAATCTCTATTCCTACGCAGCGCAATCCGAAATCCTTTGCCGCCATGATGATTATCCTACCATCTCCTGAACCCATATCATAAAGAATTTCGTCAGGCTTTGGCTGAACTAGTTGCAACATCTTCTTTACTACATCTTGTGGAGATTCAACAAATGGTGCCACATTCATAACAAAGATTGAAAAAGATCGTTTATAAAAACGTTAATTTCAGGGCAAAAAACTTGTTTAATGGGAAAAAGTCTAACATATGCCAAACTAGAAGGATATCAAAGTACCTCCACGCTTTAACCTCCTCTCAATGATTCGAAATGTCAAAAGACCAAAGAAAAACATGACTAGAGATAATACGCAGGTGAAGAAAAGCTCTAGCATTGGTTCAAATAGAGTGGGCGTACCTATGGCAAAGTACCTTATCACATCTATAGGGTACGTTAATGGGAAGAGCGATACTATGATCCTTAGAGGTTCTTGAAGAGTAGTGGCAGGCACAAACACGCTTGCAAAAATCATCACAAGAAAATAAGTCAAACTCCCTATGCCTTCGGGAGTTCTTAAAAGCCAAATTAAGGAAGCAAAGATTATGCCGAACCCAAGCATCATAACTATCATTACTGCGTAAGAGACTATCAATAAAACTATATCTTGGATGATTATAGGTATACCTAAAAGTAAACTTATCACAGGTAACAATATCACTATTAAAAGAGCTCCAGTTGCAAAACTTTGAAAGCCACTCCCAACTATGAAAGCAAGCCTTGATGCAGGTGCTAGAAATACGTGTTCAAGAGTGCCAGCCCTGTTCTCTGCTTGTAACGAGAAACCTAAGCTCCAGATAGCGTAGCCGAAATTCACCATGAACACAAACCCCCAAACCAAAGAATTCACTACGAAAGATCCTTGGATGCTTGAAAAACTTGGCAAAAATATCAATGCCCCGACTGAAAACATGATAAGATAAAGAGTTGAATCTATGAGCTCTGATATTAGCCATTCGGGATATCTGATTCTTATCTTCCAATTCTTCCAAGCCGCGGCCATCAAATCTGAACTCAAGTTAATTAACGATTTAATACTTAGCAAAGTCTCCCTTCCTTCGGGCTTGCTTATCAGCCATGTTGAATGCAAAAATTCCTATTAGAGGATAGATAATCATCATGAATGCTAGTACTAAGAGACGCCATGATTCGCTTAAAAAGAACTGAGGTAAAAGAGAAAAAGTCCTAACAAGGATTGTTGCATGGGTTAATGGGATTAAGTTCGAAACAGATTGCAACCATAATGGCAATATAGTTATAGGATAAAGAGAACCAGAGATTATGGCTAATGTGGTATTGAGCGTATTCACTACTGAATAACTCCTTCTGCTTTTGAAGGATATGGCTCCAAATAGCAAACCCATGCCATAAAGTGGAAGGAGTCCTATTATGAAAAGTAAGGAAATCTGTAAGAAAGAAATTGGATGAAAAATCCCTCCCATCAAAAGGGCTGAAGCAACTCCAATTATAAACACGGGGGATGTAAACAAAATGTCGGCTATAGTGAAACCTATTGCTAAGGAAACGAAAGGCACGGGAGCCATGGCGTTTTGTTCCAAGGTTCCTCTCCATCTTTCATTGTTCAGCAAGAGGCCTATGTCCCACATAACTACAGCAGCCATCATCCAAAGGAGGCTTCCCAAGACCAGATATACGAATGCGTTCTCCGTTCCCGTATAAGCCGAAAAGCGAACGTAAGCATTAGAACCTCCAGCAAAGCCCCCAATATTTTGCATTAGAATCGATAATACGTAAGGGGCCGCAAACATCGTCAGAACCCATGTTGAATACCTTAGGGATATCTTTAGTTCTTTATAGGCTGTGGCTACAACTCCATCAAGGAAATAATTTAACGATCTAACTAACAAGACCCTTCCCTGTGAATTTGATGAATATTTAACATAAGGTGTAAATAAGCATAGAGGCAGGGTCAGAGGTAGGGTTTTTGAGCTTTTTGTGCAACTGAAAAGTAAAAGAAATCAAACAAGGCTATAAAGATGAATGCTAAAGAGTGAACCTATCAAAGAAGTGAATATAAATTGAGCTATATCTCCCTTGCCATAACGATATGGCTTCCCTTTTGATGTTCAACCCTGAAACCTGCTTTGCTTAGGGTTTTCACTACTTCGGGTATTGATAGAGCAAATCCTAAATGAATACACTCATCGCTTTTGCATATATCACATAGAATCCTCTTTGAAATATACTGATGCTACTTTGCTAAGCCTATTGCCCATATCTTTACATGATCCTCATAAGTGTTAAGATACTTCATGAGAGGCTTAGGAGCATACATGCCTTCCGTATTTTTATCCTTTTACTGGATGGAGAAGGGAGAGAAGAAAGCGCCTAGGGTATGGCTACTCATATCTAACAAAATCGTTTCTAGCGCATCTACGTGATGCTTTCTAGAACCTTCCTTCCAAATTCTTTAGCTGCCTCTGGTCCCCTTCCTGTTATTATCTTGCCATCTACTTCGACGGGTGCTCCTGATATATTCGCTCCAGCCTTCTTCAGCTCACTTACAGTCTCATCCGTTCTAAACACAGTTGCTTTCTTACCAAAAAGGTACCTGCCCTAGCAAGAACTACTGGAGATATGCATATAGCTGCAACTACCTTTCCAAGACTTTCTGCCTTCTTAACTATCTCTTGAACTTTTTTGTTATCCCATAGATAAGTCTGTGAACCAGAACCGCCTACAACAACTACCGCATCATATTCAGCTGGATTAACTTCATCAACTGTAGTTTCAACATCCACATTAACGCCTAGCATACCTTTGGCTTTTCCTTTGATCGTGCTGGCTACTTTAACCTCTACATTCGCTTTTTCTAAAATATTCTTTGGCTCAATGAATTCCTCATCTCTGAAGTTTTTAGGTGCTATTATCATCAGAACCTTTTTACTCGACATATACATCATTTTGAGTTTATCAAACTGGTTAAAAATCTTCATTTTAGAGGAATCTTATATCAATTCTTTTCTTTGTTACCAAGACTTATGCTTCTCCCTCTCCTCAATCTCCCTTCTCACTATATCTAACTCTGACTTTAACCACATTTCATAACCTTTTAACTCAGAAAGCTCCTCTTCAATAGACTTCCTCTTCCAGAATATTATGCCTGGAGGGAAGAATCCGAAACACCAACGAACCTTACCTCGTCTGAACATAGAGCGTATAAGGCAGATGAATAAAGCAATGAACAATACAAGTGTAATGATAAATGCTAATACGATCAGCCAGAAGACCTCAGTTGAGATGCAAGGGAATATGAACAACATCTCATATTACCTAACTTTAACCTTTCCATAGCCCTAATATTAACCCTATGATGAACGTAACTGATGAATATGGTAATATATTGATCAATCCTCCTACTTCACTCCATATCATTGGTAAGTATTCAGATGCTTTTTGAATTATATCTTGTATGCTTGGTAAGATAAATAACCTAAAGCTCCTAATTAAGATTAAAGCTATTATCGCCATAGGCTAGCTTTATTGTGCGTTTTATTATAACCCCTATCAAGAATCCAATTATAAGAGGAACAACTATCGGGATTATCCAAGCATACTCTGGAGGAATTATCAAAGCCATCAATCCTATTCTAGATACTGAATGGTTCTCTCTTGAACCAAGACATTCCTTCGAGTCCTAAGAGGAAAAGATCTGACCATCAAGTCAAAATGATGCTAATTTAACACCGCCTCTTAAGAAAAATTAAAATATTTAAGTATAGTAAATTTTAGAACGATATTATGGCCGAAGCAGAGGCGAAAGCCAAACTGAGCCAACTTGTTCCACCAAAAGTACTGGATGATTCGACAAAGTTGAATATCATAAAGCTTCTCGCTATTAGGGAGATGTGTGAATATGAACTCATATTTACGCTTAACACAAAAAACGTTCCTGAACACGCAAAGACTCTAGAGAAGGCAGGAATAGTCAAGAGTAGACGGGAAGGGCTTCGTCTATTCTACAGTCTTGCCAATCCTGAAATAGGGAAACTCGTGGCTGATTCTAACTTGTAAAGATCCACAAAGCTCAGCCGAATTCGCTGTCGAAGAGAAAGATTCTCTCAATTGTGGTAAAAATTATCCAGAATGGTAAGAGCGCGAGGAGACGTATTTAAATGAATAAGACGTAATAGCCCTTTAGAGTGAATCTGGAATGGACGAATCAAAGGCAAGGGAAAGGTTAAAGGGTTTGGTTTCTCAAGAAATACTAGACGATGTAACTCGGCTAAGGATCATGAGGATGCTTTCCCTCAGAGAGAGATGCGCTTGTGAAATCATTAAAAGTCAGCCAAAGGCTCTTATACACTTAAACATGCTCGAAAAAGAAGGAATAGTCAAAAAAAGAGAAGAAGGATACTTGACTTATTATAGTCTTGCGAAGCCAGAAATAGCAGAACTTCTGGTCGATCTTTAATTAACCTATCAGATTCTTAACTCGTCGATGTTAACTTAAGGCCCACTCACCTTGAGGCTCAGTATCTCTTTAAACTTGATGTGTCTTCTAGCATCGTGTAGATATGTGAAGAGATAGAGCAATCTATTCATATGCTCAAGCAT
>CALLJF010000057.1 GCA_938091495.1 uncultured Nitrososphaerales archaeon
AAGAGTATAGAAATGGAATTTATGTGAGTACAAGAGTAACGCCAGAGAAATTGCTTGTTCAGTTTCCTTGGTTGAAAGATGTAATCAAGCCAGAGCATGTTTTAATAGCGAATAACAAGGGCATTACAATTAAAGATGCAAAGGCGGGATTGCACCTATCATCCTTTGAGCGTGTGTGTGATTCAATAATGAAATTAAACAATCCCTTGGTAATAATAGATAGTTGGGAAGGGCTTGTAAAAGAGTTAGGTGCTACTGAAGCAGAGAAAATGTTGAGGTTTTTAGAGAGTTTGATCAATGAAAAGAACGGTAACATCGTCCTTGTTAGCGAGACACATGATATATGCTCTCTCGATTACGTTGTGGATGGAGTGGTAACTCTCTCTGATATAGATATATTTGGTGAAGCAAAAGATGGAAGGGTTTGGAGCGGATTGTTGGAAAGGAGATCGGCAAGAGAAATTACGATTAACAAGCTTCGAGGCTTTACGAGGGAAAAGAAGAATTACGCTTTTACTTTATATGAAGGACATTTTAAATATTTTCCGCCTCTTAAGCCAATATATCTTAGGAAATTTAATATAATTCCTGACCCTGAAAAAGACAAAATATCCAGTGGTATTCCAGACCTTGACAAGCTTTTGGGCGGTGGTTATAAGTTAGGAACATCGACTATGTTCACTTTAGAGCATGGTGTTGGCCACGAACATCTCCACTTCTTAATTTTCCCTTTAATGATCAACACTTTGTTGTTGGGAAGAGGATTGGTAATAACCCCTTTAGAAGGGTTAAGTATCGAGGAACATCTCAAAAGTTTTCGGGAATATGTTGGAGAGAATGTGAATAATGTAATGATAGCTCAAAAGGCAATATACGAGCGACCGATTCCAGAAAATAGATTCTTTGTTCATTTAAAGAAATTAGATAAGACTCTCGAATCTTGGTTTGCAGCAAGGTCTAAATTGGTGGGAAGAGCAAAACAACCTATTTGTCACATAATGTCTACAGATTTTATTGAGTATTCATTAGGATATAATGCGACATTGCTTGAAGTATCAACGAACCTCTCATCAATAAATGAGTGGGAAGATGTTTATATCTCTATAACTAAAAAGGGACAGAAAGTCGTTGATCAAATCACACAAATATGTGATAAGCATTTCGTCTTAAAGAACATTGATGGGGCCATATTTATCTATGGAGTTAGACCAGAAACACCATTATACAACATATCAGTCACTAGCGAAGAGGTAAAATTGATACCAGTCTTATGAAGATTCTTTTTGTTGAGTTTTCAAATGGAAGTAAAGTGAAGATTGATTTGGAAGAACATTTTAGAAATCTCCAATTAGAAGGTCGAGCAATATTCACAGATATCATAAGATCACTGAAAGAGTTTGAGTTCTGTTGGCAATGCTACGAAAATGTAGAATACTTTGAGATAGAACTTTATGATCATGAGTGGGTTAATTTCTACGCATTCACTCAATTTGAGGAATTTAAAAGACTGCAAGAGATTAATGACAAAGAGAGCGAGAGAACCTCTGAGGAGATAAAGGAAGATTACATTTATAGATTTATTGCTTGGAATGTTGTTAAAGATAAATTGAGAAATATACATATTTTGCACTACAATTATTATGAAAGACAGTCCTTCGAGAAACCATACGAAGGGCCTTTTGATTTCGCCATTCAAACTAAGGATGGAGGAATAATAACCTTGGAGATTGTGCACATCCCTCCAGATTACTATAAACCGCCTAGTGAAGGGAGAAACATAGTAAAAAACTTCATCATGCCAGAGAGAAAGTGGAAAAAATGTGATTATGCAGTCGGGGTTAAGATACTTGAAATTGAAGCGAAAGATAATGAGATCATAGGAAAAGGCGCTATAGTGGGTTATTTAACTAAAGAGGAGATTGAGAGAATACCATTAAGAAGAAAAGGAGAATATCCATGTATAAAATTTGACGGAAGACCTATGCTCATATCTGAATTAAATCCACCAAAAAAGTTGTGGAGTATTTTGGAAGAAAAAGCGATTGCCCTCCCTTCTGAAGTGTGATCTTAAAGAATCATGTTGTATATAGACGCTTCAAAGTAACGCTATTCTTAAATACTAAAAATTCAGCTCTTATAATGTAAGTGGTGTAACATCATGGAGTACGTATATGCAGCTCTACTGCTTCATAAACTGGATAAGAAAGTAGACGAAGAAAACTTAAAGAAGGTAATAAAGGCAGCAGGTGTTGAACCTGATGAAATAAAGGTAAAGGCTTTGGTTTCAGCCCTGGGTGAGATAAATATAGACGAAGCTTTGAAGAGTGCTTTCATTCCTACAATAGCCCCTGCAGTCGCTCCAACCCCTACAGCGCCTCCTGAGAAAGAGAAGCCTTTGGAGAAGAAGGAAGAGAAGAAAGAAGAGAAGAAGGAAGAAGAAAGCCTAGAAGGTCTATCCACCCTCTTCGGTTAATTGTAGCAAATCGGAGCTTTAGAAATTCACTTAGTGTATCGATTAAGTATATCCTTTATTCCTTAGCTTGCTATACAAAATCATGGCTTCGTTGTTGCATTTTACAAGAATATCTATCATCACATCCTTGCTGGGATAGCCCAATGCTATTGCTAAAGATCTTGCTTCAGTCTCATATCTGATTATGATTAAAGGTAAAGTTTCCTTTGTAGGATAATTAACTCCTAGAGCCAAAGCCTTGGCATTAAGATAGGCATCTTGTATTGAATGCTCATACTCATCTATGTTAAGCTTCATATCCTTCTCATGAAAGATTAAGCCATCATACCATGCAACAGATACAGATAGCCCTGCCCTCACAGGCTTTATTCCAAGTCTAGAAAGCAAGCTAGCGAGTTTTGGTGGGATTGGATCTCCTTTATTCGCTACAACAGTATCTTTTGATACCCAAATGCTTCCTGAATCTATCCTTGTTGGTATCTTAGCCTCCTTAAATTCACTTAATACTGGACCAGGGGCCATTCCGGTATTCCCTGCTGATATGACCACATCCTCAGTTGCTATATCGCCAGGTCTTGCAGGTAAGTTGACCTTGTTCTTCTCAAGTAACATGTAAAGCTTGAAGGGATCCATATTTGTAAAAATTAGAGCACTTTGATCCTTAATTTCTTTGATGAAATCTTCAGCCTTTTCAAGACCGGTCTTTTTAAGGACTATGGATGCTACTTTGTTCTTAACGACTATTATCTCCATGTCTTTTCTGAATTTTCTCCTTAATTCCATCAATTGAGTTGCCCTAACTTTGTAGAGCTTTGATATGGCTATGGTTTTATGATTTTTTGCAAGGGATAGAATCCTCTGGGCTACCCTTTCCTTCTTGGCTCTAGGACTTTTCAAAGCAACTTGCAAATTTTACGCCTCTATAGCAGGAACTTTGACGATGGGGCTCATGGTGAGCTTTACCATTATGTTCTTTATATTTTTCGAGCCTAATGGTAGTTTCTTCTCAATAGCACTTATAACTGCTTGTGAATTTTCAGCGATCTTATCATCGCTCATACCCTCATCGCCTATCTTACATGAAATAGTGAGTTGATTTTTTGTCCTTACCCTTGTCGCTGAGCGGTATCTCGCTATTATATTCTCTATAGGAGCATTAGGGGGAAGAGGAGATGGCATCTTACCCTTAGGACCAAGGTAAGGCCCAAAAATCTTTCCTATTCTAGGCATCAAAGGTGCTTCAGCAAGAAAGAAGGTATAATTTTGGGCTATCTTTCTTGCCTCTCTTTTCGAAGTCATAAGCTTATCCAGTTCTTCAGGCTCTATGACCTTATCTACACCGCTATTCCTAGCCCTTAAGGCCATATCACCAGATGCAAAGACACAGATTGGAGAAGGATTAGTGAAAGCATGAGGCAAGAATACTACCTCGTTTATGCTGAACTCTTTTTTCTTAAAGTCTATATCCTGAAGAGACAATATGAGCTCAAAAGATTGAGAGAAGTTCCTCTTTTTCGCGCTTTCCCTTGCCTTCTTTACTATTTCTACCAATTTTGGCATGTAATTCACTCCTCTATAGCTTTGTCCCATTTCCCCTCATAGATTTCTTTCTGTACCTCTCTGGGATCCTTTCCTTCTATTGATACTCCCATGCTTATACAAGATCCGATTACCTCTTTTATTACAGACTTCAAATTCTTACCGTATGAAATTTGCCTTTTCATCTTGGCTATCTTAGAAACTTGTTGAAAGCTTAAGTTGCCAGCAAAACTTGTCTTTGGTGTGCCCGATCCCTTCTGAATGCCTGCCTCTTTAACTATAAGAGCAGAAGTTGTAGGTGTACCAACTTCAACGTCAAAACTCTTTGTTTCTGTATCAACAGCTATCTTCACCGGGACCCTCATACCTGAGTACTCTTTTGTCAACTCGTTGATCTTATTCACTATAGCAACTACGTTTACTCCAAGAGGCCCAAGAGTCGGTCCTAAAGGAGGACCTGCTGTAGCCTCGCCACCAACTATCAAGGCATTGACGACTTTCTTTTCCCCCAAGATACCACTCTCTTTATTAGACCTGCATAAATACCATGTTTTTAAGTAAATCGCTTTAATTTAGCAGACTTTGATTAATCGTTCATTCTGGTGGATAGAATAGAGTAATAAGAGTTTCAGTGCTCCTTATGTTTGGCATCTGTTCTATCATCTCATAGACTATCTTCGACAATTCGTTCATATCCTTTGCTTCCACTACTATTACAGCATCAAACCTCCCAAAGACAGAATTGGCGATCTTTACTCCCTTTATCTTTCTGGCTCTGACTATATCTTCAGAAGTGCCTGGCTTCGTTGTAACTAAGACGAAGGCCCTTATAGGCAATTTTTTATCACCAAATTAATAAAGACTTATCAGAGTTTCGGTATGAATTATTTCTGGATGCCCGCCAATCATCTTGTAGACCGTCTCACTTAGTTCTTTTATATCTCGAGCCTCGACTACAACTATAGCATCGAATCTACCATAAATAGAATCAGCCAAGACTATCTTGATTCCCTTCAAATTCTTTATGGCTTTAATAATATCCTCAGTGGTTCCTGGTTTGGCCCTTATCAGAATATACGCCCTCATAACTCATCACTGAAATCTTTTACTTTCTTGTATAAAAGCATTGAATCTTTTGACCTAATTGATTCAAGGCTGTCCTTCAGGACTTTTTGCCTGTGAAGACAGTTTCAGATAGCTTGCATCTACAGTTACAGGGAGCTGGTATGGTGCATCTAATAGTACAACGGTAACCTCTGACCTAGCCAACTCTATTCGGTCTATCTTTGCCCTCATGCCCTTGAAGGGACCAGCTACTATCTCGACTATATCATCCACTTTTAATTCAGAGATTATGGGCTTGAATACAAGGAATTTTTCGATGTCTTGATATTGTAGTATGCCTTGCACAAATCCTTTAACATGCTTTAGCCCAGATACAACCTCACTTATGACCTGGGCATTGCTTGCCTCTAGGAAGACGTATCCTTTCATTTCGTCCAATACAAGTATAGAAGAAATAGGCAATTTTCTAGTGGATACTTTATTATGTATGAGCCTTGCAACGATCTTTTCTTGCCCTCCTGTAGTCTTTATGGCAAATAGTTTACTGGATAGATTCTTTGACACTCTCTTTCATCTCTATGATTAACCCATGAGTTGTAGCACAGAACCTACTATCTTAATTATAAACCCCAGTATCCCGACTACTGCTACACCCAAGGTGGTCAGCTTAAGGTATAGAAGATACTCATCTCTACTCGATTTCTTAGAGAGTCTAAGCATCTGTATAATCGATCTTATGAGGTCTGATAACGCCAAGTCTCTCCACAATATGAGACCATGTATTATATTTTAAACTTTTAGGTTCTTTTTATTTATAAGACAGGTTCATTATGATCGAATCGATGGAGAATCTAGTAATAGTCAGTTCTAATGAGGACATAGCAAGCATTAACATAGCCAAGATATTAATAGAAGGATTTGGTTTTAGAGAAACGGATGAAAAGTTTGATGGTTCGCCAATATTCACAAAAGACAATTTAAAACTGATAAGAATAGAGAAAGATCTAATCTTTGCAGACTATCTGAATAATCATTTTTTAGCGGATGCCTACATATTTATCTCGCGTCATAAATCTGAGAGTAAGATACCTTGCCTTACTACTCATTTCCCAGGGAACTTTTCTGATGATAATTCTCATGGAGGAAAGCCAAGAGAATTGGCACACACCTATCCAAGCTTCCAAAAAGAATACATCAAGCAATTATGGAAATTGAGAGAATCGGCTCTTAAATACCAGATAATTCTTGAACCGATGCACCATGGTCCAACCTCTCTCACCAAGCCTGTAATATTCGTCGAGATAGGCTCAACAGAGCATGAATGGAAAGACGCTAAAGCTGGCGAGATAGTTTCAAAAGCTTTGATGAACACTATAAACGCTATACAAAGATACGACAAAGTTGGTATAGGATTCGGAGGGACTCATTACTCAGAGAAGTTTACAAAGTTCTTGATAGAGTCAGACTTTGCACTAGGAGCGATTGCTTCAAAATACTCATTACAGTTCATTGATAAGGGAATCTTAAGCCAGATGATAGAAAAATGCCCGCAAAGAGTTAATTACGCTATTCTCGATTGGAAAGGGTTAGGTAAAGAGAAGGCAAGAATAGTTGAATTGATTGGGAGAGCTAACCTTAAAATCGTGAAAATATAATTTCAATCGGATTTTTCCCAAGCAGCGAATGGTTCTAATCGCTTCGTAGAAGGAAGTGAGAAATGAAAACCGAGGCTGTAGGAAGTTAGTAAGAAGAAATTTTGTACAATTACTCCTCAGGCGTAGAAGTTTTGGCTTCTTCATTGGTTTTTAAGAAGGCAGTTCTTGATATGATATTCAAGTATTCTGAAGAAAGAGATTGGCACAAGATTTCTCCCTTACTTGTTAACATGTAAAGCTTTTTTCTGCCTTGTTCCATACCTTCTATCAACCCCATATGCTCAAGATTGTTCAGCAGGGGATACAAAGTGCCAGGGATGAGCTTCTGATCACTCAGGCATGATTTTATATGATGTTTTGGATGTTAGAAAAGTGCTCATAGAAAGTTAGCTATATCGTCCTCTATTAGAAAGGTTTAGTCAAAGGAAAGGCGAAAATAGTTGAATGGGTTAAAAAACAACTTAAAATCCTCAAAACGATCTAATTTAATTTTTCACGTAGTAATATCCTAATTGCATCATCCTTTATGTGGAAGGTTTTTCTTTCGTTTCTACTTTTAATTTCACAGGTGCCATCTTACACCAGCTTTCTCCTTTGCCTTTAGGGTTATGGCACCATCCACAGCTTCTTGGGTAAGAGCAAATACAGCTGGAGGAAACGCTTGAGGGTTTAGGCTTAAGAGTAAAGTTGCCTTTGCTTCTCTTGTTCTGGCGACCAAGCTTCTCAAGAACATCAATCCTTCCCTAGTTCCACACTCATCCAAAACGTCCGTCAGACTATGAACTATGACAATCTTGTTTATTCCTTTTGCTTTATCGATAGCTTTTGAAATTGTTGCACTAACGTCGTAAGATATTATTGAGGTGCAATACTTCTCTTTGCTTTCTAGCCCAAACTTGCTAGAATAAGCATCTACGAATATTAGTGAATTTCTTTCCTCAAAAGGTTGTGGATCAAATCCGATCTTCTTCATCATCAATCGATAATTCTCTGGTAGGTTATTGGTGCAGACAAAGATTATTGCATCGTTTTTTTGAAGCCGATAACTTGATAACTTTAGAAAGATTTCTGTCTTTCCACTACCTACGGGTCCTAAGAGCAATAGTGAGCAAGGATGAGGAATGCCACCTTTTAACACATTGTCTATCTCAGGAATTCCAGTCTCTAGCTTTGCTTCTAAGGGTAGCATGAGTAAAGGTTTAGTCTCCTTAACTATTCTAAAAGAGGTATATGCAACCATTAAACCTACTACTGCGTATACTGGTGCCCCTAGCCCCATTACTTATATCAGGATCGAA
>CALLJF010000058.1 GCA_938091495.1 uncultured Nitrososphaerales archaeon
ATTACCTTTTAATGTTCCAGTAGAAATTGGAGCTGTGTTTAAATTAAAATAACTAAGCATGATCAGTCCTGAAGATATCATAAAAGCTCACAACAGGATAAAGCCTTATCTACACAGAACTCCTATAGC
This sequence comes from uncultured Nitrososphaerales archaeon, assembly GCA_938091495.1. Classification (GTDB taxonomy): domain Archaea; phylum Thermoproteota; class Nitrososphaeria; order Nitrososphaerales; family JACAEJ01; genus JAVZMU01. The sequence goes on from CALLJF010000058.1 coordinate 130, forward strand.
TACTTCACAAACCATAAATAAATTACCCGCACTTGCATATTATCGATCTAACACCGATTCCAATCTATTATCTTCTTGTAAAGAAATGACATGGAATGGTTTGTCCTGGTCTTCTGAACGTGAAATGCCTTTTGCACTGAGCAAGCCAGATGCTCGAATATATGGTGTGAATTGAACAGTGAGACAATAATAGGCAACTAATCCTAACATGATTAGAATGTTACTAAGAGACCCGATGATCCCTAGTTACTTGTGCTTAGTGGCAAAGTTATAAAACCCCATGTATCCATTGCAAAAGCTAAAAGATCTGATTGTAGCACAAAATTGCTGCAAAGAATAAAAAAGGCATTTGGTAAGATTTTACATATGACCCAACAATCTTAACATCGAAGCGCTTTACCTTAACATGAACACGCCCACTAAAAAGAGCAAAACAGCCAAAGAGCTGATTATGAATATCCTGGCAAATATTGATAACAACTCCAAACCACTTAAAGACATCTTATTCTTCTTAAGATTCACTTAATTATATAAATATTTATCAAATTTAATCGATTTTGGGATAGTTTTCCAGAAATGTTACTAATTCTGATGTTCAGAACCACAAATATTGTTTACCAAAAGCTAGTCAACCCAGGAATAAGACATTTTTCATTTGCTAGTCTTATGCTCAAAAATACAAATCGCAATAAATAAATCATGCTTATAAAAGTGAATGACAAGTATAAGAGAGGATTCAGAATGTCAAGGGCATCAAGGCTTAGAAGAAAAAGAGGATGGGACTGGGAAGACACTTTAGTGAAGAGATTGGATTCTTGCTACTCCTATGAAGCATATAGACTTGGAGGGGCGAGCGCTTTTCTCCCAGATATATTAGCCATATCGAACAGGTTTGGTAAGCTGATAGTCATAGAGGCTAAATCAGGTACAACAGACTATCTGATGGTTCCTAGAGAGCAAGTTGAAAGATCTCTAAGGTTTCTCAATAGTTTCAAACTTTATCCAAACAGGCATTTTGTACTTGCTTTCAAGTTTTTAAGGAAGAGAAGGTTAAAAGGAGGAGGCTATGAGAAGAGGGAGTTGAAGGAATACTATAAAGAATTCAATCAGCAACTTAACAGTGGTGAGAGAGCCCCAGACGTAATCTGTACCTATCAAGGAAACTTCTACATAATAAGCAAGGGCTTGAAGAAGTCTGTCGACTTACCTAACTTTAAGATGCCTTTTCTATGATCTCGACTCTTCTTGCATCCTTCCTTATCCATCTTACAGAAACAAGCCCCATTATCTCTAGACTCAACAAGGCTTTGTTCAAATCCTTCATGGTGATGTTAGAATCTTCCTTTCTCAATTCGTTGAGCAAATCCAAATCTACGATATTTTTCTGTTGCTTTAGCCTCTCATAAATTATATTCTTTAGGGGGTATCTCAAATTCATGACTTATGCAAAGAACCATTACGAATCTGTTTTTATAAATCTTTAACGATAAAAGGATTTGTCTGCTCTGATTGAATAGCTCTTTAATTGCTCGTGAATAGATTCGTACAACTTCTCAACTTCAGGGGTGATAGAAGGTCTGACCTTCTTTATCGCTTCTTCAAAGTCAACCTTTCTCACCTTTGGATTTTCCAAACCTCTCTCCATGGCTATTATTGCAGCCTCTCTACAAAGAGCATCTATGTCAGCACCACTAAATCTCTTTGTCATGCTTGCTATGTCCTCTAGTTTCACATCATCTGCCAAGGGCATCTTCGATGTCAATATGCGTAAAATCTCCAATCTTGCCCTCTCATCTGGAGGAGGGACATAGATGAGCAAATCCATTCTACCAGGTCTCAAAAGGGAAATGTCGATGAGGTCGGGTCTATTCGTCGCACCTACTACGAATATATCATTGATGCTAGAAGAGCTATCCATATCGGTAAGCAATTGGCTCAAGACTCTCTCTCCTACACCTGAATCCTCAGAAGAAAAGGATCTAGGCTTGGCTATGGAATCTATCTCATCGAAGAATACTACACATGGTGCTGATCCCCTTGCCTTTCTAAATATGTCTCTGATCGCTTTTTCAGACTCTCCAACCCATTTGCTTAGTATCTCTGGGCCTCTGACCGTTATGTAATTTGCACCACTCTCGGATGCTATGGCCATGGCCAACATGGTTTTACCACACCCTGGAGGACCGTACAAAAGTGCTCCTCTCGGAGGCTTCACCCCTAATGCCCTAAATTCTCCAGGATTTTTTATAGAGCGTATGATGTTTTGCGAGATTATTCGCTTGACTTCTTCTAAGCCTCCAATGTCTTCCCATTTTACTGAAGGTTTTTCAATGTAAAATTCTCTAAGAGCAGTGGGAACTATCTCTCTACTGGCCATCTGAAAGTCTCGAGCAGTTACTACCATCTTCTCCAAAACTTCAGGAGGTATTTTCTCTCCCTCAAGGTTTATTTCAGGTAGATATCTTCTTAGAGCCTTCAAGGCTGCTTCTCTGCACAAGGCTCTTAAGTCTGCGCCAGAGTAACCATAGGCTTCATAGGCTATCTTTTTCAAGTTTACATCCGATGCTAATGGCATACCTCTCGTGTGAATTTGAAGTATCTCAAGTCTAGCATCAGCATTTGGTACTCCTATCTCCACTTCTCTATCAAACCTGCCCGGTCTTCTCAAGGCTGGGTCTATGCTCTCAGGTCTGTTTGTTGCGCCTATTACAACTACTCTCCCTCTTTCAGAAAGTCCGTCCATAGATGATAATAGCTGGGCAACTACCCTCTTTTCTACATCCCCGAAAGTTTCCTCACGTTTAGGTGCTATGGCATCCAACTCGTCTATGAAAATAATGCTAGGTGCGCTATCTTTTGCATCTTTGAATATTTCCCTCAGCCGAGCCTCTGTCTCTCCATAATATTTGTTCATAATTTCAGGACCGCTTATGGAGAAGAAGTTAGCTTCGGATTCGTTTGCTAGAGCTTTTGCCAATAAAGTTTTGCCACAACCAGGAGGACCGTAAAGTAATATTCCGTTAGGAGGGTCTATTCCAAGACGCTGAAAAACTTCTGGGTGGCGCAATGGCAGCTCTACTATTTCCCTTAATCTCATTATCTCTTCTTTCAGACCCCCTATCTCTTCATAAGTTACTCTTAAAGGAATTGTTTTCTCCATTAGTGGCTCTTGCAGTATTATTAGATGAGTGTCTTGCTCAATTCTCACAATGGCTCGTGGTCTAGTCTTTGCTACGTTGAATAATATGGGGCTACCAAGTATCACAACTGAAATGTCATCTCCTTCAGTAACAGGCATGCCTTTGAGCCTATTCCTTACAAATTCTGAAAACTCTTTGTCAATGCTGAGTTTTACATTTACAGGCATTAGAGTCAAGCCCTTAGCTTTTTTCACATTCGCTGCCTTAACACTTATGTAATCGTTTAGCGCTACACCAGCATTCTTTCTAGTCTGACCGTCTATCCTTACTGCACCGTGCAATCTATCATCTGGGTCTGAAGGCCAAGCAATCGCAGGGGTTGACCTTTTGCCTGTGAGTTCGATTATGTCTCCCGCTCCTACACCTAAAGCTTCCATGGCGTCTATATCCAATCTTGCCCTTGCTTTTCCTACATCCCTTTGTTTCGCTTCAGCTACCTTCAATTGAATAAGTGTCGCCTTCTTCTCTCTGCTCATTTGATAATAAGATCAAGAATCATGGTTAAAAATATTTTATTTTAGACTTATTGAGAACTTGCTTAATCCTATAACTTCTATCTCACTTACCAACTCTGACGAGCGTATTGATTCTTCAAGCCTGTCCATCTCGCCTTCTTTGTCTTCTATTATGAAATCTATTATCGATGCAACCAATCCAAAGGCTATTGGCTCTTCAGCTATTCTTCTTATCTCTATGCTTGATGGTAAACCCTTTTGAATGGATTCCGAAATCTTGGCAGGGCTTATTTCAGTACCTGTAGGCAATATTCTTAATCGAACTAGCACTTTTCCCAACTCAAATCTTAAAGGGGTTTTAATTACCTTAATATAAATATTAAAGTATAAATTGATGCGAGAAAAGTGGAGAAATATGAATGGAGATTATATGGTGGTATTCCCAAGAGAAAATATGTATTGTGTTAGATGTGGGACTGAAGTTGAAATCAATTATCAGCTTCTTTTCTACAGTAGAATGATAACTATGACTCTTCTTAAATGCAAGCATTATTACTTGACTTTATGTTTAGAAAAAGAATGGAAGAAGAGTCAAAACTATGAGGAAAAGGTCATTGAGTCTTTAGCGCATTGAACAATTTATTAAAAAGAAGGTAGACTGGAAACATGGGCTGCTTTGGAGCCAGACTTTGACGTTATAGTGGCTGGGGGAGGAGTATGCGGCTTAATAGCAGCTAGAGAGATAGCATCTTCAAACCTTAGAGTCTATGTTCTGGAAGAAGATTTTGAAATAGGCATTCCTGAGAAGTGTGCTGGTCTAATTAGCGTTAAGGCTCTATCATACCTGGGCTTATTCCCGAGCAGAAAAATTGTGAACAATGAAATAAAAAGAGCGTTGATTCATTCTCCTCTAGGCTCAAAGGTTGAAGTCGAAGCTACAAATCAAAGGGTTATAGTGCTGAATAGGAGAGAGTTCGATAGGGAGCTGGCAAAAATTGCGGAAAGAAATGGAGCCCTTATAGATTTAGGGCAAAAAGTGTTAAGTGTTGAAAATGAAGACGGATTGGTGAAAGTAAAGACTGCAAAGTATGAGAGATCAGCTAGAATACTAGTAGATGCAAGAGGGCTTTCATCATTGAAGCCTGAACATGGAATCTTGCAGGCAGCTCAATATGATATCCAAGGTTCTTGGTTTGAAAAGGATAGAATTGAGGTCTATCTTAATAATGAAATCAGTCCAGGGTTCTTTAAATGGTTGATTCCATTAGGCCACGATACTGCTAGATTAGGAGTTGCAGGCTATAGTATAAACCCTTTTGAGCAACTTGATAAATTCGTAAAAGATCATAAGGCAAAAGTCATGAAAAAAGTAGCATCTCCTATATTCATAGGGGGCGCATCAAAGAAGTTCGTTCATAATAGCATACTCTATGTGGGAGATGCGGCAGGCCAGACAAAGCCTACAACTGGTGGAGGTATATTCACGGGAGGAACGGGTGCAGTATTGGCTGGGAGGGCGGTTTCAGAAAGCTTAATCAATAATGATCTCTCAGCCTTGAGAAATTATGAAGTAAATTGGAAAAGAATCTTTGGAAAAGAATTCACAATAATGAGCCAAGCAAGAAAGATATATGAAAGGATGGACAATGGGAGAATAGACAAAATGGTGAAGGTCTTGTCGTCTTCCAAGATTCTCGATAAATTATCAAATAAAGCTGATTTTGACTATCACTCTATAGGAATATCTCAAATTCTATCTATCATAAAAGAGCATCCGTCCTTGGCTTTAGATTTGATAAAGTCAGGGTTTTGCGCTATGTTTAATATGTTCAAGTCTTAGTCATTTAATCTTGCGATATAGTCTCGTTCGCTGTTTCTTTCCATAGCATCTAAGCATTCATTAAGAATATTGCCCAAAAAGTTCAATTTACATTATAAGAGCATAATCTCCATTCGTAGTATATTTCAACCTTCCATGCTACAGTCGTAAATTAGTTAACGAATAGGTTGTTTATTCTAAGGCAATTTGTAAAAATACATGAGTAATTCCATTCTTTTTACATCTTTGTCTATTAAACTAAATATCGTATGTTAAGACTTAAGGTTTGAATTTTAATTAAGATTGAATCTAAAGGCTAAAGAGCTAAAAACCATCACGAACGAATTGAAAGAGCACTCTGCATTTATAAATTCAGCAAGAATAAATTCTGATAGAGTTAAAAAGGAAGTGCAAATAGTAACTAAGAGGAAGAGACCAGGCATGAAGTTAATTGCACTGGGCATGAGCTTGATAATCTTGCCTGAGCCGACAGGATTGAGCGATATTGCAGGATTACCTCTACTAATCCTTGGAAAAATAATAGAAAAATCTTATTCTTACATAGGAATAAAGGATGTAAGAAAAGAGGCGCTAGATGCATTAGAAAGTATTTCAGCGCTAAGTTCTGAAGTGGCGATCACTTCAGAGTTTTCATCATATTGAATATGAATATATTTTATGAAAAAGAAGATTAGAAGAAATCCATCAACGCTAAAATTTTAATAACACCGCATTAGACCATCATCGCAGGAATGGTTAAGCCAGATTTAGTGCTGCTACATCCACCAAGTGTATATGATTTTAGAAAAGAATCTGTGATATATGGTCCTATAAGCGACGTTGTTCCACCCACTCCCATATTTGATATGTATCCCATAGGCTTTGTAAGCATCTTAGGATACTTAGAGAGGCATGGATACAATGTAAGGATAATCAATTTAGCCTCGAAGATGCTGGAAAATCAGAAATTTGACCCTGAGGCTTTGATCAAAAGCCTTAACCCTAAAGCATTTGGAATAGATTTTCATTGGCTAGTTCATGCCCAAGGTAGTTTAGAGCTTGCAAAGATAATTAAAAAGCATCATCCAAATACTCCAATTTTGTTAGGAGGGTTGTCTTCCACATATTTTCATGAAGAAATAATCGAAAATTATCCGCAGGTTGACTATGTTATTCGCGGCGATTCAACAGAGCCACTCTTACTTCAATTGATGCAGTGCATAGAGGGGAATAAATGTCCAGAGAATGTGCCAAATGTCACATGGAGAGATACTGATAAAAAGATACATGCCAATCCATTAACCTTTGTGCCTTATAATTTGGATGATTTCGCCTTAGATGCTGGTAGTGTAGTAAAAGCCTCCTTGAAATATTGGGACATATCAGGGCATCTGCCATACCATAAATGGAATGATTATCCAATAACTTCTGTTTTGGCTTGTAAAGGTTGTATCTATAATTGTATAACCTGCGGCGGCTCTAATTACGCTTACAAAAGATTTTGTAATAGATCTTCACTAGCGTGCATGACGCCAGAAAAGCTTGTTGAAGGAATGAAGATAATTCAACAATACACAGAAGGACCTATTTTCATCGTAGGCGACCTTCGCATCGCTGGTAAAGATTATGCTGAATCTGTTTTGAACAATATAAAGAAAGAGAAAGTGGACAACCCAGTGATATTGGAGCTTTTTACACCGATCGATGAAGATTACTTGGAGATGATAGCCAAGAGTGTTCCTAAATTTAGCTTTGAGATTTCTCCTGAATCACATGATGAGGCTATACGCTACGCTTTTGGCAGGCCTTATAGGAATAACGAATTGGAGAAGAATATATCAAAAGCACTTGAACTGGGATGCCAAAGATTTGATATTTTCTTTATGATAGGACTTCCTTGCCAAACAAAGAAGTCAGTATTAAATACAGTAGAATACTGCCATAGCTTGCTGAAGAATCATAAAGGTGATAGAAGATTGCGTGCTTTCATAGCTCCCTTAGCTCCCTTTTTAGACCCAGGAAGCATAGCGTTTGAAAATCCTGAGAAACATGGATACAAGCTATTCTTTAAGGAACTTGAGGAATATAGACGAGCCATACATAGTCCTAGTTGGAAATACTTTCTAAATTATCAGACCATGTGGATGAGTAGAGATGAATTAGTAGAGGTTACTTATGAAGCTGCGTATCTATTGAACCGCGCAAAACTTCAGTGTGATTTTATCGACCCCCAAACAGCTGAAAAGATAGAATCACAAATACAATCAGCCCGTAGAGCAATACAAAAAATTGATGAGATAATGAAGGTCAGCGAGCCTGAATTACGTGCACAACAGTTAAAAAACTTAAAAAATCAAATTGAAGAAGCGAATCAAAGGTTATTATGCTCTAAAGATGAGCTATTAAAATGGTCTTAATTTTAGGTGAATATTCTTGGAGAGTGTGAAAGGGCTTAGTTACCTTGACTTTGAAGGACCGAAGATACTGGCTTTCTGTGGTAAAGGCGGAGTTGGCAAGACTACATGCGCATCTTCTACAGCTCTTCATTTCGCTAATGGAGGATTCAAGACATTGCTCATCTCCAGCGATCCAACCCCATCATTATCCGATATCTTAGAAGTCAATGTTAGAGGGAACATAACTCCAATAAATTACTATGAGAGCCTTAGCGCTATAGAGTTAGATTATGATCTTGTAGTAAAAAGGTGGAAAGAGAAGTTTGGGCAGGAAGTTTATGAAGTCCTATCATCGTTTTTACCAGTAGGAAAAGAGATAATAGACTATGTTGCTGGAGCACCAGGCATAGATGAAGAGTTTGCGCTGAGTTACGTGCTCGATATCTATGAGAGCAACGATTATGATGTAATAGTCTGGGACACAGCCCCTGCAGGAGGTACTCTATCGCTTATCAAATTGCAAGATAAGTTCTACAAGCATTTGGGAGAGGCTGCAAAACTATACGTAAAGGTGCGCAAAGCAGTGGAGATGCTTACAAAAGGAAGAGCAAGAAGAGATCCATTGAACATAATAGCATCTTGGGAGAAACTAGCTGAGAGAGTTCTTAATATGCTGAGAGATAAGAGAACCCATGCAATAATAGTAACCATCCCTGAAGCTTTAGGGGTTCATCAGACAGAGAGAGTCTTCAAAGAGCTTGAAGCCTTTGGCATGCACGTTAGCAAAATACTTGTAAACTATGTTGTTACTGAAGATATTTGTGTTTGTGATTTCCATAGACAAAGAGCCAGCATGCAAAGGGATTATCTAAACATATTAAGAGAGAGATATGAAAAAGAGCCTGGCTTGGCCATTCTTCCACAGTTACCAAGAGAAGTAAGAGGAATGAAAGCCATAAAAAAGGTTGAAGAACTTTTGTTCTGATAAAGGATATATTATAGTACAATTAGATGCTAGTAAATGGCAGAGAAAGCATCCTTACCAGTATGCTCATCATGTAATAGACCCATAATGCCAGGAGAGAAGGCTGTAAAGTTCTACTGCTTTAACTGTGGACAAGTATTAATATGGAGATGTGAAAGATGCAGAAAATTCTCAAGAGATTATAAGTGCATAAACTGTGCATTCATAGGTCCATAGTAAATAGATTTTACGCATTTGGCTAAATCTCATATGTGTTGAAGACTTAAATCTTATTCAGACAAAATAAACGTGATTCCTACAAAGGCTAAAAATCTTAACACAATTGCAAGTGAATTAAAAGAGTGCTATGCCTTACTCAATTCTGAAAGGACGAACTCTAATTCAGTTAAGCAGGCGCTACGGATGACAAAAAGAAGAAGGCGACCAGGTACGAAATTGGCTGCATTAGGCATAGGCTTAATCATCTTTCCTGAACCAAGCTTTCTTAAGATAGATACTCTAATGGATAAGACTATTCTACTTTAATTTAATTAATAAGATAAGGAATAAGGTTAAGGATAAGGCATGACTAAGGATTACGGGTCAAAAATAATTGCTTAGCGACATTTATTTAAACATCTTTCAACAATTCGCTCATGTAAATTGGGTGTAGATTTAGGAGAGATAATTCAAAGAAAAAGAATAACTTTGGATGATTTATCATGCAAAACAATTGCCATAGATGCCTACAATGCTCTTTACCAATTCTTAGCAGTAATTAGAGGAGAGAAAGGGGAGCCTTTAATGGATAGGCAAAGAAGAATAACTAGCCATCTTAGCGGGTTATTCTATCGAACTATAAATCTATTAGAGAAGGGGATGAGAGTAGTCTATGTCTTCGATGGAGAACCTCCAGAGTTAAAAGAAGCAGAAATAGAAAGGAGAAAGACGATAAAGAAAGAAGCCATCATCAAATATGAGGAAGCAATAAGAGTTGGAAGAATGGAAGAGGCTAGAAAGTATGCCCAGATGACCTCTCAACTCAAGGATATGATGGTGGAAGATGCAAAAAGATTATTAAATTATATGGGAATTGCATGGGTACAGGCTCCATCTGAAGGTGAAGCGCAGGCATCATACATGGCAGAGAAAGGATATGTTTGGGCAGCAGTTTCTCAGGATCATGATTCACTATTGTTTGGTTCTCCTAGGCTTGTTAGAAATTTGACGATATCTGGTAGGAGAAAGCTTCCTGGAAAGGATGAATACATTGAGATAGAGCCTGAGCTTGTCGATTTGAATCAAGTACTAATCAATTTAGGTGTAACGAGAGAGCAACTCGTTGATATTGGTATTCTTATTGGAACTGATTTCAACCCAGATGGTTTCAAGGGAATAGGTCCAGTAAAGGCTTTGAAGCTCATTAAAAATTATGGCAGACTTGAAAATATTACTGAATTAAAAGAGCAGTTGAAGAGCATAAATTATGAATCTATAAGAGAAATATTTCTTAGACCTAAAGTTACAGATTCTTTTGAGTTAAGATGGAGACAGATGGATATAGATGCTATAGTCGATTTCTTATGTAATGAGAGAGATTTTTCTGAAACAAGAGTTAGAACTGCTTTAGCAAGAATAGAATCATTAGAAAAAAAGAAGTCTGAATCTTTGGAAAGATGGTTTTCTTGAATAATTATTCAATTTTAAGGAAAAACATGGTTGAAAGATTGGTAAGAGTAGGCATAATAAAATCAAAAGAAGTGGAGAGAGCTTTTCTTAAAGTTCCTCGTGAAGAATTTGTATGGTATAATATGAAGCATTTAGCCTATGAAGATACTCCATTACCTTTAGGAAATACTGGACAAACTATATCAGCCCCTCACATGGTTGCAATAATGTTAGAAGAGCTTGAACTTGTAAAAGGATTAAGAGTTTTAGAGATAGGAGCTGGAAGTGGATATAGCGCTGCTCTTATGGCTGAAATAGTTCAACCTAATGATGATAAGAACAAAGGTCATGTAATAAGCATTGAAAGAGTTAAAGATCTGATAAACTTTGCAAAAGAAAATCTGAAAAGGACTGGATATTCAGATAGAGTATCTATAGTATTTGGAGACGGTACTCTAGGCTATCCCAAGAGAAGAGAAGAGATGCTTTATGACAGAATTGTTATTACAGCTGCTTCTCCTCACATACCAAGATACTTGAAAGCTCAGCTCAAGGAAAATGGCATAATCCTAGCACCAATAGGAAATACTTTCATGCAAACTTTAGTAAAAGCTATTAAGCGTAAAGGAGATTTAGAATTTCGTGAAGTGTGTGGTTGTATGTTCGTCCCTTTGATAGGAGAGGATGGCTTCAGACCCTAAGACCCAATTGCTATTATCATCTTACCTCTAGTATTAATATTTTTTAGCATTAGGATCATTTCTCTTGGCATATCTATGGCTGCTTTGTCTGATCTTATGGCTAAAGTTCTAGGGCAAACGTAGTTGCTTTTCCTTACTACTATATCCTTTTCATCAGTTAATAATAATGATGGATGCCCTATCGCATTGACTTCAAAAGAGTATTGACCTACATGAATGGTCATCTTGATAGGAATATTATTAGTCATAAGTATTTTTAATTCATCGTCTAAATCCTTGCAAGATTTATTCGCTTTGACTCCTATTATGCAATCCCCTCTTGGCGAGATTTTCTCTTCTTTCGTTATCTCAAAAGTAGTCTTATGAGTGGCTTTTATCAAAGGATGCCCGAAGAATTCTACAGAATCTATTATCTTCATTTCCTTACCATCAAGAGCATAAGGAAGTAATTAACCTTCAAAAATACTTTTTCACTTCATAATTCTCATACTAACCATAAAGGACAGACGTTGAAATAGAATACCATATAATCATGAAATCTTCTTAAAAAGAGTTGGGATGGATCAACCAAACATCGACTTACCATCTTTGTTATGGGTCTGTCCTTTACGACTAACTTGATTGTTTGCTTCTTAGATCCGATTGAAATATCAGTCTCAAATGAAATTGGGGTGGCTATTCTTATTTGTGGTTTTCTGATTTTCGTTTATGTTCTCCTTTATTTGAGAAGCGGTTTCTTTAGAGAAACTAGGCTAGAGTTGGATTTTATAATTAAAGAGGGCCCGTACCGATTTTGTAGATATCCACAATATCTTAGCTTTATCATCATAATTTTTGGCATAGACTTGATGTTTAGAAGTCCCTTTGGAATAGTTATTACCATCACGTTAGCTATTCTAAGCCTAGTCTACCGAGCTAAAATAGAAGATAGGTTGTTGAAAAAGAAATTCGGCACAGAATGAGAAGAATACGCTAAAAAAGGTTGGATTCCTGCTTCCAAAATGGAAGAGAAGACCTGATCGTAATGGGTGAAGTTAATAGTTAATCACTTAAAGGGAACATTAAAACTCTACAAGATGAAGGCATAAACTCCTTATAAAAAGTTACAATTGCTGTTATTTTCTTGCTTCAGATATAAGATCGGTCAAGGCTGAAAAAGCAGCGCCAACATCCTCCATCTTAACTATTATTATAGTATCTGTAAAGCAACTGGTAGTGTCATCGATGTTTATCTGTCTTCTTGAAAGTTGACTATAAAAAGTCGCTATACACCCTGGTGTCTTCGCTATTTCTTCTGGGCTCCTCACTATTATGGCTGCAAGGTTCGTCTTTTCCTCTAAAACATCCTCCTTTTTGAAGAGTGAGCGAATTTCATGGAATAGTTTCTGATCAAAGACTAAAGTGATGGCCGATATGCTCTC
>CALLJF010000059.1 GCA_938091495.1 uncultured Nitrososphaerales archaeon
TAAATACAGCAAAATAGGTAAGGTGCGGGCTGTGAGTTTTGGCGATTCTGCAGATTATTATAGTGTAGCGTCAGGGACAGGAATACTATATCACAACTACACTTTTGAAATTATCGATGTTGCTAATTCATGCTTGTTAGTTTCTGGCTTCGGAGGATGTATTAGTGTTCTGGCAGTGGACGTGAGATAAATGATCAAAATAAGAAAGGTAGTTTCATCAGCAAATAATACTTTTCTCACAATCGATTACGATCTCGATGGTAAAGTGTTCAGCGTTAATATAAATGCAATCGATATAGAAGAGAAGATGAAAGAGCTCAGAGAATTGTTAGGAAGAGAATTAACAGAGCAGGATTTGAAAGATGTAATCAGATCATTCATCAACAAGATCAGAAAAGGAGAAAGGCCCTTCCCTCAAAGGTTCGACTATTCAAAGCTGATAAACGAAGATTTGGAGGTGTAAAAGATGACTATAACATTAGATTCTAAAACTTTGAATGTATCGAGCATGGATGAGAACGTAGAAGTTATAGCTGTCTTTTCTGATAAATGGGAAAACGAGATGTATAAAAGAAAAGTGAGAGTTTTTGGCACGGTGAAAACGTGGTCTCTCACATGCTTTGAGGATAACGTTGCTTGGACTAATAGCGTAGTTAAACATCTGCAAGAGAAAGCGAAGATCGGGGATGCAGTTGCTTTTGTAGTCGATGAAGGTAATGCTCATCAGATCAACACGAATGTGTACATTTTAGGAGTCTCATTAAGCTATGCAGGAGGTGCGATGGCCGTGAATCACAGAGAGTTTTCGATAACACTGCAGGAGGCAGTCTAATGGGAGATTGGTTCACAGTAGTCTATAAGGAAGATATTTTTGATGCAGCTGTAGTTTTAGTTTTAATAGCTGCTCTGATAGGATTAGTGGATGGCCTTCTTGAGGATATTATGCTCGAGGCATTCATTTGGTCAGGGATATTCTTTTTTGGCTTTTTGCTGTTCTTACATCAATTATTTAATGATAAAAGAATCGCAATAGGATTATCATTGCTCTTCTTTGGTTCATTTTTGGGCCTCATGCAATCAGTGTTTTATTTTATTTATAGCATAATGAGAGGAATAGCATGGCCAGGCCGAATATGGATAATCCCTGATTTATGGTTCACTATGAACCAGTTCTGGCTCTCAGTGCTGGCAGGTTTCATTATGATGATTATGGGCTATATTATCATATGGAGGGCGAAATAATGAATCTACTCTTTCCTAATGATCTTTTCAGCTTAACGTGGTTTCTAATAGGATTTTCGTTTGCTAGGGGTTTTGGTAAGAGACTGGACAATGACATTCAAAACTCAGAATGGTTCAAAAGGAGGAATCCCATCATGAAGGGGTTCTTAAAGAGACTGTTAGATTCCTTGCACCACTATTGGGCTGGGTTGTTGCTCATGCTTTATGCCCCAGGCCCAGAGGCCTACTGGTTTGGTCTTGGCCTATTCATTGATGATTTGCCAGATATCCCTCGAAGATATAGAATTTTGTTTAGTCATTATGGTAAGGAGGTGAGTAAGAGTGGAAATTAAAGAGCCTGAAGTCCCAAAAGGGATGGCACAGATTCAATACTATGCTTGGAAGATAGTGTGGAAGCAGCACCCTCAATATCCTGGAGCGAAAATTGCAGATCACATCGAAGTCATAACCGGGCAGAAAGTCAAAGTGATAAGAGTAAGAGAAGGAGGAATGAGCTGGGGAGAATGGGAGGCAAGAACTACTATCCTTGAAACAGATGAGCAGGGTTTTGCTTTCATCAACGTCCAACCATGTAATGATAATGAATACTACATTGTGAGAGTAAACCGCCATGACTATTACGCAGGGAAGCTGAGAGCTGGAGATGTAGTCAGAGTAGGAGGATATTGGAACGATTACAGAGTGAGAGAGAATTTACCAATAGTGCTCAAGGATTAGAACCGATATAAGTGTAAATCCCGGCGGGCCCGCCTACATTCTGAATTCGAATTCCTTTTTGCTGCCTTAAGAAGGATTATGAACTCTTAGAAGTCCTCTTTAAGATTTTACTCAAAGACCTAAAGTTTGCAGTTGAATTTCGCCATCCTTCTTGGTGGAGAGACGAAACTTGAGAACGATCTTCTGTTAATACAAAAGTTTAAATAAAGGAAAAAACGCCATTTTATAACAGTGCTTTTTGTGTCATTGTTCGGTATGAATAGGATGTTCTCTAAATTAGGTGGTTTTGATGGAAAAAAGTTCTGAAGAAGAATTGCACTTAAGAATTAAGGGGCATATTTTTGTGCCAGAGCATGTGATACTAACTCCTGAAGAAGCAAAGGAAGTCCTAAAGAGATATAACGCTAAACCAGAACAGTTTCCTTATATTTTGAGCACAGATCCTGTGATAAAAGAGATAGGAGCAAAACCAGGAGACTTGATAAAGATTATAAGGAAGAGCGAAACTGCAGGGGAGGCAATATACTATCGTTATGTTGTGGAGGGATGATCATGGAATCTAGTGAATATAATTCTTGGGTTATCATTCAGGATGTGCTAGAAAGAGAGGGTATCGCTCGTCAGCACTTGAACTCTTACAACGAGTTCATCTCAAGGGGCATAGAGAGCATAATCAACGAAGTTAGCGAAGTAGAAATCGAGGCAGCAGGAGGGTCTTACAAGGTAAGGTTCGGTAGAGTCTCTATAAGACAACCGAGTGTTATGGAGATAGATGGTTCCAGTAATAATATCCTACCCATTGAGGCGAGGTTACGTAACCTTACCTATGCTTCACCTATATATTTAGAGATGAGTATATTAGAAGGCGATTCTGTCACAGAATCTCAAATCCATCATATCGGGGATCTCCCAGTCATGGTCAAGTCTGATCTATGTCCTCTCCATAAGATGAATAAGGAAGAATTGATTCAGGCAGGCGAAGATCCAGAAGATCCAGGAGGTTACTTTATCATCAATGGCTCTGAGAGAGTTATAGTGGGACTTGAAGATCTATCTCCCAACAAAATTCTAGTGGACTATGAGAAGAGTGGGGGAAGCATTTTGTACAAAGCTAAGGTTTATTCATCAATAGTGGGTTACAGAGCAAAGCTGGAGTTAACGCTTAAAAATGATGGCGCCCTCTATGTCAAAGTTCCAACTTCTCCTGTAGATCTTCCTTTCATTATAATAATGAGGGCACTGGGGATTCAATCTGACAAAGAGATAGCCGATAGCGTCTCACTAAAAAAAGAAGTCCAAGATCTCTTAGAGGTTTCTTTCGATAAAGCAAGTGACGTGATGACACCAGAAAAGGCTTTGACATACATAGGCAATAGAATTGCACCTGGAATGCTCGAAGAATTCAGAATAAAGAGAGCTGAAGCTTTGCTGGATTGGGGTCTTCTGCCACACTTAGGTAGAGCGCCTGAAGATAGAGCCAACAAAGCTGCATTTCTTGGAGAAGCTGCGTGTAAGCTTCTTGAGCTGAGGCTTGGTTGGCTAGAAACAGACGACAAGGACCACTATGGCAATAAAGTCATAAAGTTCGCCGGTCAGATGATAGCCGACCTATTTAGAACAGCTTTTCGAAACATGATAAGAGACATGAAGTATCAGCTTGAGAGGATGGGTCAGAGAAGAGGCATAGGTGCAGTCGGGGCAGCCATTAGGCCTGGAATAATAACGAATAAACTGAATAATGCGATAGCGACGGGCAATTGGGGCAGAGGTAAGGTTGGGGTCACACAGCTTCTTGACAGGACCAACTACCTTTCAACCTTGAGTCACTTAAGACGTATACAATCTCCTTTAAGCAGAAGTCAACCCAATTATGAGGCAAGAGACCTTCACGGAACGCATTTTGGAAGGATCTGCCCTAATGAAACCCCGGAGGGGTCTAATTGTGGTCTGGTAAAAAACCTTGCTCTCTCAGCAGTTATTTCCGTCAGTGTGCCAGAATCTGAAATAGTAGAAAAGTTGTCTGAGCTAAAGGTTAAGCCTGTCTTAGAGGCTAACGATGAACTTAAGAAAAACGGTTGTAAAGTCTTCATAGAAGGTCGTTTCATAGGTTACGTTGAAAACGGCGAATATTTCGTAACGGCCTTTAGGAAGTTACGTAGACAAGGACTGATAAACCCAAACGTAAGCATATATCTCTACACACCTAAGGATCCAAGAGGAACCAAGAGAGTTTACATATCTACGAGCTCTGGGAGAGTTATGAGACCTCTTATTATAGTAAAAGATGGAAAGCCACTCTTAACCAATGACATGATATCGAAAATTTCGAAAAAGGAGTTGACTTGGCGGGATGTGTTAAAGATGGGAGTTATAGAGTTGATAGATGCGAATGAAGAAGAAAACTGCTTCGTGGCTATGGATTTAACCTCTTTAACAGAAAATCACACTCATCTTGAGCCTTCGGCGTCTTCCATGTTTGGAGTCACAGCCTCTATAATTCCTTATCCTGAGCATAATCAGTCACCACGTAACACTTACGAGGCTGCGATGGCCAAACAGTCTTTGGGATTTTCGATACCTACTCTCTTGTTTCCAACTTATGTAAGAGGGCATATGCTAGTCTATCCTCAAAGACCCCTGGTTAAGACCCGCTCATCATCCATGTTAAAATTAGACGACAGACCAATAGGGCAGAACTGCATAGTAGCAGTATTATCCTTTGAAGGATATAATATAGAAGACGCAATAGTCATGAACAAGTCTTCCGTGGATAGGGGACTTGCCCGCTCTTTCTTCTATAGACTTTATGAAGTAGAAGCTAAGCAGTATTTGGGTGGCATGAAGGATGAATTTAAAGTACCTTCACCAGAAGACAACATAAGAGGATACCGCGGTGAAAAATACTACCGTCTTTTGGAGCCTGACGGTGTAGTTATGAAGGAAGCTAACGTGTATGGTGGGGATGTAATAATAGGTAGGACGAGTCCGCCTAGATTCATGGAAGAATATAGAGGGTTTGAGATCAAGGGCCCATATAGGAGGGATACTTCTGTGGCAATAAGGCCTTCGGAGTCAGGAGTTGTTGATGATGTGTTCCTTACTGAAAGTGCAGACGGTGGCAAGATGTTTAAAGTAAGAGTCAGAGACATGAGAATTCCTGAGATAGGGGACAAATTTGCCTCTAGGCATGGGCAAAAAGGTGTTGTAGGTCTTTTAGTAAATCAAGAGGATATGCCCTATACAGAAAGTGGCATCGTTCCAGATATCATAATAAATCCTCACGCCTTCCCGTCAAGAATGACAGTTGGTCAGTTCATAGAATCTATAGCAGGAAAGGCTGCAGCTATAAGAGGTACTCCTACTGATGCCACAGCATTTTCTGGAGAGAAGGTAGAAGATCTGGGGAAAGTGCTGGAAGAAAAGGGCTTTCATCCCTTGGGAAGAGAGGCAATGTATGATGGAAGGACTGGTAAGAAGTATGATGTAGACGTATTCATAGGTGTAGTGTATTATCAAAAACTCCACCATATGGTGGCTGATAAGATTCATGCTAGAGCTAGAGGGCAAGTTCAGATGCTTACGAAACAACCTACTGAAGGAAGGGCAAGGGGTGGTGGATTGAGGTTTGGTGAAATGGAAAGAGATTGCTTGATAGCATATGGAGCATCTATGATGCTCAAAGATAGATTATTAGACGAAGCTGACAGAACTGAGGTTCACGTTTGTGAGAGATGCGGGTTGATGGCATACTACGATGCAAGGCAGAGAAAGTATGTGTGTAGGATCTGTGGAGATTCAGCAGAAATATCGGCAGTGGTTGTAGCATATGCATTCAAATTGTTATTGCAAGAGATAATGAGCTTGAACATTGCTCCTAGGTTGATGATAAAAGATAAAATGTGAGGAGGTTGAATTATGTCTCTCGAAGAATCCATTAAGACTATACGATCTATAAAATTCGCTGTCTTCCCTCCTAGCGAGATTAGAAGATATTCTGTTGCTGAAATAACAGCCCCTGAAACCTACGATGAAGATGGGATGCCAGTCCAAGGAGGGCTCATGGATAACAGACTTGGAACTTTAGAACCAGGACAGAAGTGTGCCACTTGTGGAAACACTACTGCAAGATGTCCAGGGCATTTTGGTCATATAGAGCTGGCAGAGCCTGTTTTGCACATAGCTTTTATTGACGTTATTCATAAACTTCTTCTTTCGACCTGCAGAGCCTGTGGCAGGCTTCTAATTCCTGAAGTTGAAATCGAAAATTACAGGAAAAAACTTGCTGATAAAAGTGTCTTTACGCCAAGATTTGAAGAAGAAAACATAAAGGAGATAATAGCCAAGGCTAAGAGGATCAAAATTTGTCCTCATTGTGGCAAGCAACAGTATGAGATAGAATTAACAAAACCGAGCATTTTCCATGAGATCACAGAAGATGGTGGAGTGATAAGGCTGTTACCCATAGCTATAAGGGAAAGGCTTGAGAGAATTCCTAATGATGATCTTGAGCTTTTAGGTTACGACCCTAAATCCTCAAGACCTGAATGGCTAATCTTGCAAGTCTTGCCAGTTCCTCCGGTCAGCGTTCGACCTTCTATTACACTTGAGTCAGGGATAAGGTCAGAAGACGATCTGACCCATAAACTAGTCGATATACTGAGAGTAAACCAAAGGGTTAGAGAGAGCAAAGAGGCAGGCACTCCACCTTTAATCGTCCAAGACTTGGTGGATTTGTTACAATATCATGTAACTACTTATTTTGATAACGAAGTTTCTGGAATACCTCAGGCTCATCATAGATCAGGACGACCTTTGAAGACTATAAGTCAACGCCTCAAGGGAAAAGAGGGACGTTTTAGGGGAAGCTTATCAGGCAAACGTGTCGACTTCTCCAGCAGAACTGTCATATCTCCAGATCCAAGCTTAGACATTTCTGAAGTTGGAGTACCGTTAGAAGTAGCAAAGAAACTCACCATAGCAGAAAAAGTTTCACCTTGGAATATTGATTTCTTAAAGAATTTGGTCATGAATGGTCCTTTCCAGCATCCAGGGGCAAATTACATTATTAGGCCTGATGGTGTAAAGATAAGGCTTGATTATGTTAGCGATAGAGTTGCTTTAGCAAATACTCTTGCTCCAGGCTTCGTAGTTGAGAGGCATTTAATAGATGGAGATATTGTAATCTTCAATAGACAACCATCTTTGCATAGAATGTCCATAATGGCTCATTATGTGAAAGTATTACCATATAGAACTTTTAGGCTACATCCAGCTGTATGCCCGCCTTACAACGCTGACTTCGATGGAGACGAAATGAACCTTCATGTACCCCAAAGTGAGGAGGCAAGATCAGAGGCCTTAACTTTGATGAGAGTCCAGCAACAGATATTATCCCCAAGGTATGGTGGACCTATCATAGGTGCCATAAGAGATTTCATTACAGCGGCTTACCTGCTGACAAAAGAAGAGACTCTCTTGACAAAAGAAGAGTTTGCTGATCTAGCCCTCACAGGCGGATATGAGGGGCCTCTTCCTAAACCTGAGATCAAGGAACCAGTTGAGCTTTTTACAGGCAGGCAATTATTCTCCCTGTTCTTACCAAAAGATTTTAACTATATTATGAGTTCAAAATGGGCTAAAAGTCTGAAGAGGGGCGAAGGCGTTAAAGACATAGTCATCAGAAATGGCGTTTTGACTAGTGGAGTAATAGATAGAGCAGCCATTGGGGCTGAGGAATCAGATAGCGTTCTTCATAGGATAGCAAAGGACTATGGTGTGGAAGTAGCCCGTAGCTTTCTAAATTCGACCCTTTCAGTCCTTAAGGCTTTCATTGCAAGACGAGGTTTCTCTTATGGTTATGATGAGCTTATACTCAAAGAAGAAGCCAGAAAGACTATAAGTGAAGAGATAGAAAAATCCTATGAAAAGATCAAAGAACTTATCAACCAATATGAACAAGGAACTCTTCCAGTAGTTCGTGGACTCTCTCCTGAAGAAAATCTTGAGTATCATATAGTGAATGAATTGGCAAGAGCGAGAGATCGTGCTGGACGAATTGCAGATAAGGCCTTTCCCCTTGATAACAGTGGAGTGATCATGGCAAGAATTGGTGCAAGAGGCTCAAGTCTAAACATAGGACAGATGACAGCCGCTTTAGGGCAACAATCAGTAAGAGGCAAGAGGATTGAAAAAGGCTATCGAAACCGCGCTCTTTCTCATTTTCAACCTAAGGATATCACACCAGATGCGAAGGGATTCGTTAAATCCAACTACAGAAATGGATTGAATCCAGCAGAGTTCTTCTTTCATGCCATGGGAGGGCGTGAAGGTTTGGTCGATACGGCCGTTAGAACTCAACAAAGTGGCTATATGCAAAGGCGCCTCATAAACGCTCTTGAAAATCTGAAAGTAGAATATGATCTAACTGTGAGAGATTCGTATGGCAACATAATACAATTCTTGTATGGCGAGGATGGTGTTGATCCAGCCAAGAGCGACCATGGAAAAGCAGTAAATGTAGAGCATCTGGTTGAAATTGAAGCGTTGATCAACAAGAGCAAAGAGCCAGAAGAAGAGCAGATAAGAAAAATTCTAAATCAATATGCAAAGCAACTTAATCCTAAACTTGTTCATGACTTAAAGAATTCTTTACTCAAAATTCCTTTGAATGTCTCAGGCATCAAGAACGTCTGCAAAAAGGTTGTAGAGCTATTGAAAAAGGCTACAATCGAGCCAGGGGAGGCTTGTGGGATAGTATCTGCCCAGTCTTTAGGCGAGCCAGGTACGCAAATGACGCTAAGGACCTTCCACTTTGCAGGTGTAAGAGAAAGGGATGTAACTCTAGGTTTGCCTAGGCTTATAGAGCTTATAGATGCAAGAAAGCAACCCTCAACACCTTCTATGGACATTTATCTTGATGATGAGCATAAGTCTAGCAAGGAGAGCGCGCTCAAAGTAGCAAAAGAAATTTTATTTACTAAGGTTGCTGATTTGCTGGACCGCAACCAACCATGGGAGATAGAATATAATACCATAAAGTTGTTCTTGAACAAAGAGGCACTTCAAGAGAGAGACTGTAGTCCTGAGCTCATAAGAAAAGTAGTGCAAGTAGGAAAGCGCAAAGTAGAAGTGGATGAAGAAGGGGGTGTTATCTCCATTACAGTAGAAGGAGCTGATTTTTCAGCTTTATCTGCTTTAAAAAACAAGGTAATGAACATGCGCGTAAAAGGATTGCCAGGAATAGAACATGTTGCACTAGTTAAGAAAGGTGAGGAGTGGATGATACAAACTGCAGGGTCTAACTTGGCGAAGGTCTTGAGAATAGATGGCGTAGATCCTAAACGAACAACTACTAACTCGATCTATGAAATAGAAACCACTCTAGGAATAGAGGCTACTAGAATGGCCCTTGTGAAGGAAATTATGAACACGTTAGAGGAACAAGGTCTTGAGGTAGATATAAGGCATGTGCTACTCATAGCGGACCTTATGACTTCTAAGGGCTTCTTTCAACAGATAGGAAGGCACGGAATAGCTGGAAAAAAGCCCAGTATACTGGCTAGAGCCGCTTTTGAGATAACGGTTCCCACTCTAGTTGAGGCATCTGTGAAGGGAGAAGTCGAAGAGCTAAAAGGTGTGACAGAGAATGTAATAGTTGGGCTACCCATACCTGTAGGCACAGGCATGGTTGATCTTTTCATGAGAAGTGATAAAAGTGATCAGTGAAAAAGATCTTGAGAAGATTTTGAGAACAGTCATGAAAACAGGAAAATTCATAATAGGTGCTAAAGAAGTATCAAAGTCCATTAAAGGGTCGAAGATCATAATCTACTCATCATCCCTACCTAAAGACTGGGTTTCAGAAGTTGTAAAAACATGCAAATCTTTATCGATACCGTTCATAGAGTTTAAAGGGACTTCCGTAGACCTTGGTAGAATTTGTGGCAAACCCTTTCCTATGTCTGCCATAGCGATAAAGTCTCCTGGAGAAGTTGACCTTTCCCCCTTAATCAAATGAACATAATAAAAAGATGAATCTGCACCTTTCCAATTAGCCTAAGTATTTGTTCGACAGCTTTAAGCCTAATCGCTAGCCATAACCTTGTCCAAAAGATATAGACACCCTCATATAGCAGCTTGGTGGAAGTTAAGCCGTGCCATGTAATGGCTGAGGGGGTTTAGAGTTCTTTGGTCGATGATGAAAACATAAAGAAAAGAGTCTTTGCATCTGAACTAAATGAGAGCTTCATAGGGAAGAAAGTAAGAGTAGCAGGCTGGGTTGAGGATGTAAGACCCCTTGGTTCTCTAATCTTCTTAACCGTAAGAGATGTTAGTGGAATCATCCAGGTCGTATTCATCAAAGGTAATACCCCTCAAGATACATTCTTAACTGCAAAGCTGGTAGCAAGGCAGAGCGCTGTTGTGATTCATGGCGCCGTAAAAGAGAGCAAGGCTAAAGGCGCAAAAGTGGAGATTCAAGCTGATGATATTCAAGTCCTTTCTAAAGCCCAACATCCTTTGCCTATAGACCCTACGGGAAGAGTTAGCTCTTCTTTAGATCTGAGACTAGATGCTAGAGCTTTAGAACTTCGAAATCCTTACACATCAGCCATCTTCAAAATAAGGCATACTGCTTTACAATCGATTAGAAAGACCATGTTGGATAACAAATTTATCGAAGTAAATACGCCAAAGATCATAGGGCAGGCAGCTGAGGGAGGAGCAAACCTTTTCTCTCTAGATTATTTTGGAAAGAAGGCTTTTCTTGCTCAGTCTCCACAGTTGTATAAAGAGCAGCTAACTTTGTCTTTAGACAGGGTTTTTGAGATATCAACATACTTTAGGGCTGAAAAATCTCATACAAGAAGACATCTTAACGAGTTTGTAAGCGTCGATATTGAAGCAGCCTTTTCCTATAAAGAGGATGTAATGAACATACTGGAAGAAACGGTTGTGAAGACCATTAAAGACGTTCTGAAGGACTGTGAAAATGAGTTAAGAATACTTAATAGAAACTTGAAAGTCCCTAAAACTCCTTTTGATAGAATGACTTACTCTCAAGCTATAGAGGAGTTAAAGGCATCGGGTCTAAAGATAGAATTTGGAGACGATCTTGACACCAGAGCTTTGAAAAGGCTTAGTAAAAGGCATAGAGATTTTTACTTCATCGTAGACTGGCCCACCAGCCTTAAGCCCTTTTACATAGAGATCAAGAAAGATAACGAAGAAATTTCTGAATCCTTCGATCTAATGCATGATTATCTTGAGCTTGCATCTGGAGGTACCAGAGTTTCGGATAGAGAGAAGTTGGAAAAACGATTATTGGATGTTGGTCTTGATCCAAAAGACTTCTCAGAACATTTAAAAGTCTTCACGTGGGGGATGCCTGTGCATGCTGGCTGGGGCCTAGGCTTGGATAGATTTGTCATGTTTCTAACAGGAATGAAGAACATAAGGGAGGTAGTGCTTTATCCAAGAGATAGATTCAGGCTAATACCTTAGAGACTTTCAAAATATTTAGAAGATTGGATTTGTCCTATAATGCTTTGAAATTCTCACTCCAAGTAATATAAGCCTTGACCATATCTTGGCTCACACTTGGCCTTCTCGTCTTAAGAACTTCCTTAAAATCGTTCTGAGTTATCTCTCTCGGTTGTAAGGACTTATCCAGAGCTTTACCTAAATCAAAGAGCTCTGATACAACTCTTATCTGAACAGCTTGGCATATGTCCTTAATGTCGCTGCCAGAATAACCTTCTGTCATTCTCGCAAGCTCTAATAAATTGACGCTTGGATCAAGTCTAAGAGGTGAGGTGTAAAGCTTGAACATCTCTATCCTTGACCTAAGAGATGGCAATGGCACATAGATTCTTTTCTGATAGCGCCTTAGGAAGGCGTAGTCCAAGGACCAGGGCTTGTTAGTAGCACCTATGACATATAAGTGCATGTTCTTACCTTTGTCTATAATACCGTCCATTTCCTTAAGAAACTGATTCCTCACGCGAATTTCTCCTCCTACCTCTTGAGATCTTGATCCAAGCATAGAATCTAATTCATCTATGAATATTATAACAGATCTATTTCTTTCTAGCATCTTCCTAGCCGAGTCAAAGAGCTTTGCCACATTCTTCTCTGCCTCTCCTAACCATTTTGACATAATAGTGGCTGCATCGACGGTTATGAAATCACTTTCTATTTCTGAAGCCGCAGCTGCTGCCAGCATCGTCTTGCCACAACCAGGAGGACCATAAAGTAGTATCCCTCTAGGCCAACCCAGTGGAAAAAGGTCCGGTCTTTGAACTGGGAATATTATAGACTCTTTTAAAGCTCTTTTTGCATCGTCTAAGCCTATCACTTCCTCCCACTTTACGTTGGGCTTCTCTTTTAACACTAATTCATCATAAGATGCCTTCAAAGACTCTACCATCTTAAGAGATTTGCCGGAGCTTGTGCCAACATCATCATGTTTTTTTGAATCTTCTAATTGAGAATCATCTTGGATAAGACCATGGGCTGACTGAAGAGCTTTTATTCTTTCTTGATAAGTTGTGGCTCTTTCTAGGTAAAGCTTGTTCAACTTGTATTCAGGATAAAGTTGAGCTAGTTTTATCAAAGCCGTTATAGCCCTTTGATACATGACTATCGCCATGCCATGGGCGCCTTGAGAATCTAGGCGTATGGCTTCTGAAGCGTATTTCCCAGCTGCTTCCTCTAATTCTTTAGCAGCAACCAAACTCAATTTTTGTCACTTATTCAACTTTTTGAAGCTAATCTTTCCTTCATGTAAAAGCCTCAAAATAGAGTACTTAACTTCATCTAATGGAATATCTAGCAAAGTCGATGCTTCTATTAAATTCAAGTTGTCTCTATGTTCGTTAACATAGTTGAGTATGATTCCATCAAGATCAGAACTGTTTAATGATAAAACGGGTTCTGTCCCATTCATGCTTTCTCCAGTTGCCAACAAAGCCACTTTTTTAGTCTTAACCAACTCTTCTTTCGAAGTTAAAATCTCTTTCTGTGTCTTCTTTTCAACATATTTTATGGCTTCTTCTATTAAATCTTCTCCTTCTCCCTCATTCAGGTCAAGATGTGACGAAGGCGGCGTTATTTTTAATTTGACGATAGCCTCATTGAAAGTAGAGTTGAATTCATCGAAGACTCCTTCGATGCTAGGCAATAGTTCTGATACAGACCTATCTATCTTCTTCATAGCCTTTAGTGCAGAACTCAAATGATACACAGCATCGCCCAAATCCTTCAAAGCCTCCAGCCTTAATGAGAGTTGATTGAGTGCCAATTCACTCGCACCGACTATTTGAACAGCTCTCTTCAGCTCTGAATACTCTATCTCATAGGCGCTTGCATCTTCTTTAACCATCTCCAAAAAATCTTTGCAGCGAGCTTCTAACCTATTCTTTAGGTTTAAAAGGTTCATCCTATTGATCTCTATCTCTCTGATAGCGAGAGACAACTTATTCTTCGTACTATCATTTTCGTTGTTCAATAAAGATTTAAAAAAATTCAATGGATCGCCCCATGCATTTTTGCATCGAAAACTCTAACTAAGCGCGCATGAAATCGATAGTAAGTCTTTGAAAGAAAAAATGAAGACAACCATAGCTCTCTGGCTGTTTTTATGAATATAGATATCTCTTTAAGCCCTACGAGAGCCACGGATGTCATTTTCGATCTTTTCAGCTTATGCTTTCAGCGGTAGGAATCTTAGTCTCTAATGGTAATTCTGGTAACTTCTCTTTCATTCTTTGCTCTGCTACTGCTGAGGCTTCTGAAAGGATTTTCTCAGCGTCTTCACTAGCTGCCTCGAAGCTTATCGTGTAACCTCCTAACATGCCTGCATCTACAAGGATACTGCTTAGTAGGCCGTTGATTTCTCCCATTTCATGCTCAGCTTCTGGCAATACAGTCCCAAGCCCTGTCCTTACATTCCTTATCACAGCCATTGCTGGAGTAAGAGTAACGACTATATCACCAAGCTCTTGAACAGTGTTCAAACGCAAAACTATCTGCTCAAGGGCTACCTTAGCTTGAGTGACCATCTTGCTTATCTTTCTTATCTCAGCGAGTTCGTTAGCATACACTGACGCATGGCTCATGTCATGCTTTTGAATGGCTGTAACTACTTTGTTGAATATTCCGCTATCTTTCTCTCTTAATCTGTTAGCAGTGCTGTCGAGCCTAGTAATCTGAACTTGAATCTGTCTTACTGCTGCTTCTAACCTGTGTTTTAGAGGACCTGGAGGTCTAACAGCTTCCTTGACTCTTTCGCCAACTGTTGGAGTAGGTGGTTTTTGCCATTTATCCGCAAATTTTGACATTTTATCACCTGAAAGATAATCAAGAACGGTAAGCGATAAGAAAGTAGGTATAGAATAGTTTATAAAAAACTAAAATTTTGTAGTCGGCCTCCGTTGTGAATACTAAGATAAAATCTTAGCGCAAAAAGTATCTTTTCTTTGCGTATAGAACTTGTTTGTTCAAGAGTTTGCCTATAGTATGAGTTTTTCTTGGTGTTATCTAAAAATCTACTGTGTAACTATGTGTATCCTATCTATCTGAAAGTATCTCTTGACAAGCAATCTTACCTTTTCGGCATTCCTTCCTTCTCTTCCAACCGCTGCCCCTTTATGCCTTTGATCTACAACTATAACGCCTATTTTAGTACCGTCTAACTTCTCTGTAAGCCTAACATCATAAATGTATTTAATGTTGATGGCCTTCTCAATGAACTCCTTTGGATCATCAGAGTACTCTACAAGTTCAACGGGTTTTCCTATGAGTTTTTCCAAGGTTCTTATCGATTGTCCTTTTTTGCCTATTGCCAGGCCCATTTCTCCCTTGTTTACGACAAAGATGATTCTGTTCATTTTATTGTCTATGATACAATCTTTAGCCGTCACACCACTTATGCTTTGAAAGAGCGATATTAAACCCAATTCTTCAGAAGTCAATTTGATTTTTTCCAACGTACTAAGCGCTCCGATCACTAGGTCGACATCATTCAAGTATCAAGAGATGGATTTAAGCTTATTCATGTACTATCTAGAGAATTCAAAAATATTATGTTGTTTACATGAAAAGAATTCTCGGCTTATAATGGCCAAACGAAAGGTTTGTACAGTTCATAAACGTTCAAATTCAACTAGAAGATCGATTCCTCTGACTTCCTTCACAACCCTCTTGACCTGCTCTATATCAAGAGGGAATCTTTCCGTCTTTCTTCCTAGTATTATAGCTTTTGTCAACTTGCTCCCGTCAGGCAACCACACTGTATTTACAGTTAGAATTCTTACAGGATGGAAAAGGTCTTCTAGCATCTTTCTATCAGAGGCTTCTCCCTCAATGAACCAGACCTTTCTCTGTAGTTCAGATTCTATCTTCTTCATAACTTGTGATTCTCTTCTTAATCTGGCTAGATCGCCTCCTTTCAAGACTAAAACATACTCCCCTTCTACATCAAAAGCGCGAATCAGCGTCATTTTGTCAAGCTCAGGAAATTTTTCAGCGAGTTTCGTTAATTGGACTGATACTTCCACATCTACCTTGCTTATATGCCCACTCCTAAATTTAGCCTCACATTTTGGGCAGAGAATCCCTGTTTTGGCGCAGAAGGAGCAGATGAGCGTCTTCAAGTCAAATTATATTAGAAAAGGTGGGTAAATTTACTTTTTGTCCGCTTAAGAGGCGGTGTTAAATTAGCATCATTTTGACTTGATGGTCAGATCTTTTCCTCTTAGGACTCGAAGGGATGTCTTGGTTCAAGAGAGAACCATTCAGTATCTAGAATAGGATCGATGGCTTTTATGATTACTATCCATGCTTGAGCATATGAATAGATTGCTCTATCTCTTCACATATCTACACGATGCTAGAAGACACATCAAGTTTAAAGAGATACTGAGCCTCGAGGTGAGTGGGCCTTAAG